>JBARCY010000427.1:0-11495 GCA_049794595.1 Candidatus Acidiferrum sp. | reverse complement strand
TCATCAGCCTCTACTACCGCCGCCGCTCCTCCGGCAGCACCGAGGAATTTTTTGTCTCCGGCCGCAACGTTTCCTGGTGGCTCGCCGGCACTTCCATGGTCGCGACAACTTTCGCCGCCGACACGCCACTCCTCGTCACCGGCCTCGTCGCAAAAAACGGCATCGCTGGAAACTGGCTCTGGTGGTCGCAATGCCTCTGCGGCATGATGACGGTTTTTTTCTTTGCCCGCTATTGGCGCCGCGCGGAAATCCTCACCGACGTCGAATTTGTCGAGCTCCGCTATCAAGGAAAACCCGCTGCCTTTCTTCGTGGCTTTCGCGCCATCTATCTCGGCGCGCTGATGAACTGCCTCATCCTTGGCTGGGTCATCAAAGCCATGATCAGCATCACCACCGTCCTCCTCGGCGACGCCATCGCGCAGGGCCGCGTCTTCCAGCTCTCTCTCGGCGGTCATGAGCTTCTGCATTACACCCTCGGCCCGCCAGAGCACACCGCGCTGCTCATTTGCGTCCTGCTTCTCGTCCCTTTCACAGGGATTTACACTTTCATCGGTGGCCTGTGGGGTGTTCTCGTAACGGACCTTTTCCAATTCACCCTGAAAATGGCCATGATCATCGTCCTCGCCTGGGTCGCCGTCGCAAAAATCGGTGGCATAGCCGCGCTCAAACTCCAGCTTTCGCACGTCGACTCCCTCGCGCATCAGTCGGGCGACTCCACTGGCTCGATTCTTTCCTTCTTCCCCTCGTTTCATTTGGGCTGGACCACCGACGCTCTCTGGACTCTTCCTGTCATCACCTTCGCTCTCTACCTCGCCGTGCAATGGTGGGCTAGTTGGTATCCCGGCGCCGAGCCCGGCGGCGGCGGCTACGTCGCCCAGCGCATGTTCAGCGCTAAGGACGAAAAAAACTCTCTCGGCGCCACCCTATGGTTCAACATCGCGCACTACGCCATGCGCTCCTGGCCTTGGATCCTCACCGCCCTCGTCGCCGTCGCCGTCTATTCGCCCCATGGCGGCTTGCATCCCAGCGCGGAATTCGCCGCCGAACCAGAAAAAGGCTATGTCATGGTCCTGCGCGATTTTCTTCCGCCCGCTCTGCGCGGTTTGATGATCGCCGCGTTCCTCGCGGCCTTCATGTCCACCGTCGGTACGCAGTTGAATTGGGGCACGTCCTATCTCATCAACGATTTCTACCGCCGCTTCCTCGTTCGCAAAGCCGGCGAAAAGCATTACGTCCTCATCAGCAAAATCATCATCGTCCTGCTCGTGATCCTCAGCGGTTACGCCGCTGCGAATATCACCTCTATCCAATCCGCATGGCAATTGCTCCTCGGCATGGGCGCTGGCACCGGTTCCGTCCTCGTGCTTCGCTGGTATTGGTGGCGCATCAATGCCTGGAGCGAAATTTCTTCCATGATCGCCGCCTTCATCGTCTCCATGTCGCTCACGCGCATCGAGTTCGCCGGCAACACCTCGGTCGTCTTTGCAAAAACCGCCCTGATCACTACCGCCGCCACTACAATCGTATGGCTCGTCACTACATTAATCACCAAGCCCGAGCCCGAGGCGAAGCTCGTACAGTTCTATCGTCGCGTCCGCCCCACCATTCACGGATGGAAACACATCGCCGCCCTTGCGCCGGACGTCACACCTGTCCGCGATTTCAGCGCCAACACGTTCGATTGGATCATGGGCTGTGCCCTGGTCTACTGCTGCATGTTTTCTATCGGCGAGTTCTCGTTGCACGAATGGCTAATGGGCATCCTCCTGCTCATCGTCGCCGCGCTTTCCGGCTACTTCATCTATTGGAGTCTCTCTCGCCGCGGCTGGCAAACCCTCTCCGGCGCCGAGCCCGTCCAAGCTTCAAACGCCAAGCCACAACTCGAGACGTAATTTTTCGCCGCAACGCCCCTGCAAAATGTCATTCCGAGCGAAGCGAGGAATCCGCTTTTCTCTTCTCTATGCCCTCTGCGCTCTCCGCGCCCTCTGTGTAAAATCATTTTCTCTTACTTCGTAACCTTCGCGATGAATACGGAATAAGGCTCCATGGGCATTTCCGCGAACATCCCCGTCACCCGCTTGTGAAAACTCGTCAACAAAACTTCCAGTTTCGGCGCTGAAAACCCCGCCTCGGAAAGGTCAAATGGCACTCTTTGTACCGTGGCCGACATATTCAAAATGACCAGAATCGCTTCACCCTTGTATCGCCGAAGATACGTCAACACCTTCGGGTTATCCTCGTTAAGCGAAACATAATCCCCGTTCAATAGCGCCGCCTCCGAATGCCGTAGCTCCAAAAGGGTTCGGTAAAAACTAAGAACGGAATCGGGGTCTTTCATCTCGTCCGCCACGTTATGTGTACTCGCGCTATCCGGCACCGGCAGCCACGGCTTCACCGTGCTAAACCCCGCGTTCACGCTGTTGTTCCACTGCATCGGCGTTCGCTCTCCATCGCGTCCCTTTTCGAGAGGCCATCCAAGTTTCCCGATCGGATCCTGCACATCATCCTTGCTCTTCGGGTCGTTGTTCTCCATCCCGATCTCTTCGCCGTAGTACATAATCGCCGACCCGCGCAGCGTCTGGTAAAGCGCCGCCATCATCTTCGCGATGTCGTCGTTATGCGTCCCATCCCCGTATCGTGTGTACGACCGCACGATATCGTGATTCGAGATCACGTACGTCGGCCAGTGCCCCGCCGCATTCACCGCCGCGATGTGCTTCCGGTACTCGTCCGCCGATAGCCCTTTGAATCCCGTCATCATCAAATCCATCGGCATTTGCAATTCGTCGTCTTTCGATCCGTAGTAATCTCTCAACTGGTCCACGTTCGTCGTCCAAGTCTCCCCGATCAGCACCGCCCCGTATTCGTTCGCCACGCTCCGCAGTTTCTTCATCGCATCATGCACTTCTGGCAGTTTCTTGTTGTATTTCTCGTCCATGTTCGGCCGCCCAAACTTGTCCGTCCCAGGCAGCACCGGATTGTCCGTAAGGTTCGGGTCCTCATATAACGTATCCACCGCGTCCAGCCGGAAGCCCGCCACTCCATGCTTGTACCAGAAGCGCGTCACATCCAGCATCGCCTTTTCCACCGCCGGATTCCGCCAATTCAAGTCCGGCTGCTGCGGATAAAAATAGTGGTAGTAATACTGATTCGTTTTCGGATCGAACGTCCACGCCGGAGTCCCAAACGTCGAAAGCCAATTATTCGGCGGCTGTCCCGGCCCCTTCCCGTCGCGCCAGATGTACCAGTCGCGCTTGTCCGAAGTTCTCGACGATTCCGAATCGATAAACCACTTGTGCTTGTCGGAAGTGTGATTCACCACAAAATCCAATATCACCCGGATGTCCCTCTTCTTTCCTTCCGCAACCAGCCGGTCGAAATCCGCCATCGTCCCGTACATCGGATCGATCGCCTCATAATCCGAAACGTCGTACCCGAAATCGACCTGCGGCGAAGGAAAACACGGCGTAATCCAGATCGCGTTGATGCCCAGATCTTTCAAGTAATCCAGCTTCGACGTAATGCCTTTCAAATCTCCGATCCCATCGTCATTGCTGTCCGCAAAACTCCGCGGATAAATCTCATAAAACACCGCGTTCTGCCACCACGCATGCCCTTCCGCATCCACGTTCTTTGTCTGCGCGGTTGCTCCAGGCGCGCCGAACCCCAAAATTGTTGCTGCTCCCAATATCGCCAGTCCCGCCGCCAACATTTTTCGGTTCACAAGCGCCACCTCTTCTCCGTGCTCTCAGTGCCCTCTGTGTTAAGAAGTCACATTCCTCAACTCCACCGATCTCCCAGCTGAGCGCCTATTGCGACCCTACGCCATCTTCATTCCCCGAAAGCGCATGCTCCCTGATATCCCGGGAAGGTAAAATCTGCAAACGTGCCCGCCACTCGCGTGACTCCTCCTGTCTGCAAATTAAGGATCATCAACTTTTTCCCATGGCGGTAGGCCGCCAAAGTTCCATCTCCCGACGTGCAAAGCATTTCGCCCTCGCCCCTTATTTCCGGAATGTTGAACTCCTTGGCCAGCGCGCCGGAGTCAACTCTATAAACAGAAACTCGTCCCGTGCTCAGAAAACCTGGCCTCTCGTGCGGAGTCTCAGGCCTTATGTGAACTTCGAACAAGGCAAACTCCTTCCCATCCCCGATCATTTTCGCTTCGGAAAATTTTTTCGCCACCACCGCGGGCGAAGTTTCTCCAGTTTCCATGTCTACCGTCCAGAAACACGTCTCCGTCTCCGCGTCATTGGGTACCCACTCCAGCGTTTTGCCGTTCACCGAACCCGCAACCATCATCGATAGGAACTTGTGTCCATCCTTGTCAGTCGTCTCGAATCCGCTTAATTTTTTCACATCGGCCATTGCGAGCTTTGTTCGGGGGTCGAAATCCTCCACATGAAATTGTCCACCTTCCATCCGAATCCTCGTGTTCCCGTTAGCGATGAACCCTCCGCTCGGCGCAAAGTACGCTTCCGCCGGAAAATACGTGTCCAGAACGTTTCCGCTGTTGTCTCTGACGGTGCTGATTTTCGTCCACGTTGCCGTATCGATCGTGTCCACGTCGCGGGTCTTGCCGTCCTCATCTTGGTGACTCATTAGCAGCTCTTTGCCATCCCGTGTAAGAATAATCGTCGGTAAACGGCTCTGCGGAAACGGAACCTCAATCTTTTTGAGCGGCTTCAAATCCGCCAAACCCACAGCCCACACCACAAATTTCCTCGGTACCGTTTCCTCTTCGTCGGATTCCGGCTCGTCGCCCGGACTTTCCCTTGCGGTTACGAAATACATTCTTTTGCTCTTCAAATCCAGCCGCGTCTCCGTTGCATGCCAGTCGCACGAAATCGGCACATGCCTGCCCGCACAGTCGGGCGAATCCTCCAATCCCGCTGCCGTCAACAGGCCCCACATCTTTGCCGTGTTCGTTTTCAGATCAACCTTCACAAAGTGGTTCGCGCTCGCCAAATACAAGGCCTCACCTAACGCATGACTTTCTCCCAGTTTCTGCTCCCTCTCCGCCTGCGGCGAACCGCCAGAAAGCCCGGCCAATAGAATTCCTGCAAGAATCGTCTTGATCAGATGGTGCCTCATGCGGCTTTCTCCTTCGCTGGCTGACCGCTCTCGGCGCAAGGCGTTGCTCGATTATTGTTTCAAGAATTTGCGCGGTATCTTGAGTGGGTGGAAAAAGAGCACAACCCGTTGGTGCGGGTATTCCTCATCAGCCTTCGCCTCAAAATGAATACGCAACTTCGCCTCTCCTGCCGCATCCTTCACCAGCTCCGCGCCTCGCACCGATTCAATCAGCCCCGGATTCCAAACATCTAAGTCGTAGGTCGCTCCCGCGCGCCCAGCCATTACCAACTCCATCGGTGCCGTCGCGTCTCCCATCTCCTCGGAAAGAATGCGCAAATCAGAACTAGCGCTTCCCAACTCCGGCAGCCGGAATGCATACGACACGCCAAAATCGTTCGGCTCGCGGACGCGAATGAGGTTTTTTCCTTCCTTCAAGGCCAACTTTATTTTCAGGTGATGATGCTCTGAGGAAAGCAGTTGGTCGAAGCTGTGCGGATGGCCGTTCACGTCCACGCGGACGGCCAGGACGCTGTTTGCCACCTCGGGCTCGAAATCGAGCGTACACTCCCCGCCCGTGCGTTCTGCTTCTAGCGTGAATTCCCCCATCTTCTTTTCCAAACTCAGGTTAATCACGCTATCACCGACTCGCACGTTGGTGATTTTGAAATTCGTCCAATCCGCCGGGACATGCGGCACAAACGTCAGCGTCTTTTTCGTTGCGTCCTTCTCCAGCCCGAACATTCCTTTCAATAGCGGGCTGATCACCATCGCCGCGGACCAGATCTGGTGCGGCGAGCTCGTCGAAAGCGGTTGGTAATAATCTCCGGAGAGCACTTCCGTCACGTGTCCCAGCGACCCGTCGAGCGCCAGCAGCGCGTTGGCGCGCAAATTCTCATACGCAGGGAAATCCTGGTGATACCGGTATTCCGCTACAGAAGCCCAGCCCGTGAACAGCGGCCACACCGATCCGTAGTGATACCCGCCTCCGCTGAAAACCGCCGAGCGATTGGAAATAATCCGCATTCCCCAATCCGTCTGCAGGTCCGCATCCGCCAGTTGCTGAATCATCGGTATTGCCGCCGCGTCGCTCGGCAAGCCAAACCACATCGGCACCGCCGCGAGCACGCTCGGCTCATCCACCTGCTTTCCGTTCCTGTCCAGCGCAAACGCGAAGCGCTTCTTGGCTGCGATCCAGAAACTGTCATTCACCACCGGCCATTGTTTCTCGAACTCTTGTTCCAGCTTCGCTGAAGAATCCGTCTGTCCTGTCAACCTCGCCAAATTGGAAAGCGCCCGTAACGCTTCCGCTCCCAATCCGCTCTGGTAGAACTCTGTCTCTACGGGCAGCAGCGGCCCGCCCTCCACCCACCCGTGCCCTATTCCGAAGTTTCTCGGGAGACCTCGCGCGTCGTACGTCGATTTCAAAAATTGATACGCCTTCCACAAGCTTGCCCATTTTGTTTTTGCAAAATCCGTGTCCCCGCTATTCATCACATAATCGTTCACCGCGATGATATAAAGCGGCGTCGCATCTGCCGAAGCGTACGGATATGGATAGTCCTTGAACCAGTTGACGAAACTCGCGCCTTGCGAAATCTCGTGCGGAATCTTGCCGTCATCGCGCTGAAATTTGCTGATGAATTCTAGCGCTGTCTTCGCATTCGCAAAATCACCCTCCACGTTCAGCGCTAGCGAACTCCAAAATGAATCGCGCCCGAAATACCACGCAAATCCCGGACGCTGGCTTTCACCCGAAGTGCGATATCCCGCCACGAGTCCCGTGCCGAGGAATGGATTCGTCACCATTCCCTGCACCAGGCTCACTCTCGCCCAGTCATAAGCCTTCTGCAGTTGTTCGTCGGGCAACTCCACGCTCACCGTCTGGCTGAGATAATTCCGGTAGTAATCCGCCGACTCGCTAAGTAGTTCGCCATAACCCAAAGAAAGACGTTGGTACGTCTTCTCTGCATCGGCCAGTCCCGTCATCGATCCTGCAAACACGATCAGCTTTGTTTCCTTGCCTTTCGCTGTAGCGCCCAGCCGAAACGAACTTTCCTGCGCTTCGGAATAATTCGTTTGAAACTCTTCGTGCCCGTCTTCCGCGGTCGGCGATCCCACAATCGCCTCGAACTTCCTCTGCTCCTCGCCAAGCGCGAACGCGTGCAGCTTCGCATCCCAACTTTCGTAAGTTCCGCCCAGCGCTGCCGGCCATTCCAGCTGAAAATCGCGGTGAAACACCGCTTCGATCTCAAGCGGTGTTTCTGTCTCCACGTCCAACAAAATCACCGCCCCCGCCTCGTGCACCGGCACAAAAAAAGTCTCTCGAACCGAAAATGTATCCCCGGTATAAACAATCGTGCTCGATTCCGGCCGCGTGATCAGCGTCCGCGCCAGCGATTCCGCGGGCAGCGACCTGCCATCCACATGAAATTTCAAATGAAAATCGCGCAGAATCTTCAACGGATAAACCCACGCTTCCATCCGTCCCGCTTCGTTCCCGAGGAGTCCCGCGCGCATTCCTACCGCCGAAAGAAATTCCCAAGGACGCACGGGCCGCGTAAGTTCCAGCGATTTCGCCCCTTGTGGGCTTGCAGTTGTCTGTGCCCTCGCGGGTGCCCGCCTTAATGCGGATGCCGGCGATTTTGCCAATTCCTTTGTCTTGGTTGATTCTTGCGTTTCTGCAATTGCACCAGCCTGAAAAATAAGCAGCGCCGCGCCCAAACAAGCAGCGCAAGAAAGCCGCTTCTCCCTATTTATGCTATTTGCATTGCTCACGGTAGGAAGGTCCACCGCCCCGGGAATTGGCTAATTCCGCTGCCCCACACAGTTTGAATTTTCACTTTAGCCTTACAATAAACAACAGCAACAGAGCTTAGCATGAGCCAAACCAGGGAAGGTACGATTCCATTTGTCTTCTTCACGCCGCGCGTTTCTTAAGTCTCTAAGCCGTTCCGCGCTCGTCTTGCCGCTCGAAAGCATCCTCGCGCTCGCTCGCCCCATCCATCCGAATCAGATCCCTCTCAGCAATTCGAATCCATATCCTCCGCCCCCAAAGGAGATCGGCGTCAACTTCATAAATGTTGCACGCGAATCCGGCCTCAATGCTAAAACCATTTATGGCGGCGAGCATAAAAATAAGTACCTGCTCGAAACCACCGGCTGCGGCGTCGCTTTCTACGACTACGACAACGACGATTGGCTCGATATTTTTCTCGTGAACGGCTGGCGCCTCGAAGGTTTTTCCAAGGGCCAAGAACCCATCTCGCATCTCTTCACAAATAATCGCGATGGCACATTCACCGATGTCACGGCGAAATCCGGCATCATCCATTCTGGCTGGGGCCAAGGCGTTTGCATCGGCGATTACGACAACGACGGCTTCGACGATATTTACATCACTTCCTTCGGCAAAAATGTTTTGTATCACAACAATGGAAACGGCACGTTCACCGACCTTTCCGAAAAAGCCGGCGTGGCCACCAGCGGCAAGCGCTGGAACACCGGCTGCGCTTTTGTCGATTACGATCGCGACGGCCACCTCGATCTTTTTGTCGCGAACTACATCGATCTCGATCTAGCGACTGCGCCCGTTCCTGAATCCGGCCCTTGTGAGTACAAGGGAATCCTTGTCGCGTGCGGGCCGCCGGGGCTGCTTGGCGGAAAAAATATTTTGTTTCACAACAATGGCGACGGCACGTTCTCCGATGTTTCCGACCGCTCCGGAATCCTGCAGGCCAATGGAACGTTCGGGCTCGGCGTGCTGACCGCCGATTTCAACAACAACGGCTGGCCCGATATTTATGTGGCGAACGATTCGACGGCCAGCGCGCTTTATGAAAACAAGAAAAACGGCACGTTCTCCGACGTGGCCATGGAAGCGGGCTGCGCGCTCAGCGCGGATGGAAAACCCCAGGCCGGCATGGGCGTTTCCGCCGGCGATTACGATCTCGACGGAAACCTCGACATCGTCAAAACGAATTTTGCGGGCGACACACCGTCGCTGTATCACAACATCGGCGGAGGAAATTTCGAGGACGCCACGTTTACCGCCGGCCTCGGCAAGCATACCCAGTATCTCGGCTGGGGCTGCGGCTTTTTCGACATGGACAATGACGGATGGCCGGACATTTTAATTTGCAACGGCCATGTTTATCCCGAGGTCGAGCAACTGCGCACCGAAGCGGGTTATGCGCAGCAGAAAATTTTGTATCGCAATTTGCGCAACGGGCATTTCGAGGATGTTTCTTCACAAGGCGGACCGGGCATCATGGTCCCGGCGCCATCGCGGGGCGCGGCATTCGGCGATTTTGACAACGACGGGGACATCGACGTGGTAGTGAATACCATCAACGATTTTCCCCAGTTGCTGCGCTGCGATTCGCGGCTTGAAAATAACTGGCTGAAAATAAAAACCATCGGCACGAAATCGAACCGCAGCGGAATCGGCGCACGATTGCGGTGCGTGACGCATCCTCTCGGGGAGGCGAAGCCACACCAACAGATTGATGAGGTGCGCAGCGGCGGCAGCTACATTTCGCAAAATGATTTGCGCGTGCACTTTGGCATCGGAAAAGCGGAGAAGGTCGAGCTGCTGGAAATCCGCTGGCCAAGCGGCGCGGTCGACACGCTGAAGGACGTGAAACCCAACCAAATGATTGTGGTGAAAGAGGGCTCGGGAATTGTGCGTTCGGTGAAATTTGAGGCGAAGTCGGCCAAGCCTGCGAAGTAAAGAGTTTCTGCGTGACCGGGAAGTGGCGAGTGGTCAGGTTGCGGAAGGAGAAGATTTGACGTGGAGGGTGTGCCCCCCACCCCCGGTGTTTTTTGTAAGAGTGGCAAACAAAGGGGTTAACCGTGACGCGGAGCGTAAGAGTGGCAGGGAAAGGATTTAAAGTGGCTGGACTTTCAGCGAGTTGCAGAGGGTCGGTAAGAATGACAAACAACGGACTTAGAAGGGCAGTGGTTCGTGGTGAGTGATGAGTGGCTAGCGGAGACCAGTACTCGGAGCTAGAAGCAGGGGAATAGGTGAGAAGCGGGAGGGAGTTTCGAGGGTAGGAGGGGTGAAAGAGGCGGGCGAGTAGCGGGGGCAAGGCGCTGACTCCTTTCTCCTCCGCGACGAAACAGTACCAATTGTAACAGATTTCCGTTTATTGTCAAGTAATAACTATAAGTCGTTATAGGCCAGCGGGTTGCGGAGCATCCATTAGAAGTTGAGGTGGAAAGGACAGGTCAAAGCAACTGTATAGCTTTCAACGCCCACTTGGTCGCGGCGCCACTCGCCGATTGGAAAACGTCCCGTCTGTCCCCGGTTTCGAATTTTTCCTCATAGTAACGTCCGTTGTCGATGCGTAATTTCAGCACGAAGGGAGCACGGAAAACTGGCTCTTCATGTGCAGCGCTCGGTTGAGGGATGCAAGACAACATCAACGCAAGCGTGGAGACGAATATAGCGCCGATCTGCCTCACAACACCGCTCTCGTGATGAGAACTTTGTTGTCATCGAACATAGTTGGAGCGTAAAATCTTCAGGTTCTCCTTGCTGATTTCCACTTCGTACCCTGGATATTTTCCTGTACTTCCCCTTGTCCCTTCAATGCTGTCGGTCGATTTCAGAATTACGATCACAGAATCTCCCTGTTCAACCACCAAAACAGTGTATTTGTCTAGGTCTAGCTTTTTTTGCTGGAATTCTGGTTCCGCAGCGTGTATCCACTTCAGGGACGCACCCGAGAACTCTGCCATTACTTTAGGAGGATTCGATTGAGCCATCACCAAGCTCCATCCTACGCATAAGACCGCGATCAAACCACACACGATTCTTTTCATTGCAGTGGGCCTTCCTGTCCTGTTGAGGGATTGTAAACCAAGAATCTGCCGCTGGGCGTACCGAGGTAGCCGCGGTACGCAGGTTTTCCTATTGCGTCGTGGGCAATTCCCTGTTTATCGCCTCCAGAGAAATGGTTACTGTTGAAATCATCGTGATGAGGATCATGTGTTCGAACAGCGTTCCCGTTCGGTCCCAAAGTCGAATAGTCGCCATGCGTATGATAGTCACCGACGACTTTCGATCCTTTTGGAGCTTTGGCGTCGTGAGGGTCTGAGCCCTGATCAGTACCCCCGACCGGTCCCGTAAAATGATATTTACCGTCGTTTTTGTCCTTATAGACAAGCCCAGCGTATTCTTTATTGTTTTTTATCGATGCGCCATTTGAGTTCCGGAGTGCCGCAGCAGCCGCCTGATCCTGCGTGTCATATCCAGTACGGTTATTTTGCTGATTTTGCGCCTGCTGCTGGATTTGGACTTGCGAAGCGGAGGCGTTGTTGCCGCAGCCGGAGGCGGTGGTGCCACTCGCACCTGCCCCGGTCGAAGCACACGTTTGAGTGCCCGAGCCGGAATTCCCGTAACTGGCCTGGTTCGTGTG
>JBARCY010000426.1:0-2387 GCA_049794595.1 Candidatus Acidiferrum sp. | reverse complement strand
CGCGGTCGCAAAAGACGTCGCAGAACTCCGCGAGCTTTTCTTCCGCGACTTCAGGAATCAATTTTTCCGTGAGCAGCGCGATGTACCTCTGCACTCCGGAAGCAGTTCCGCGATACTCCGCGGGAACAACATGCGCGCCGAGAAACGTTGAGACGATATCCAGCGGCTGCTCAGCGGCAAGCTCCTTGTGAAGGCGCAGAATTTTCAATTCGCTTGCGACATCCAAACCGTAGCCGCTCTTTGCTTCAATCGTTGTCGTGCCGTAAGCGGCGAATTGGGCGAGCGCCCCGCGGGCGCGCTGTTTCAAGGCCTCCGAAGTTGCCGCGCGGAGCTTTTTCACGGAGTTTAAAATTCCGCCGCCTTTGCGAGCAATCTCCTCGTAGCTTGCGCCTGCAATTTTCAGTTCGTATTCTTCCGCTCGGCTCGCCGCGTGGATCAGATGCGTGTGCGAATCCACAAAACCTGGCAAGACCACGCGTCCGCCGAGGTCAAGTTTCTCCGCATTCGCCGCATCTGGAAGCGCTTCTATTTTCGCGCGCGTCCCGACCGCGGCAATCTTGCCGTCGCGCACCAGCAGCGCTCCATTCTTGATGATCCCGAGTTTAGCGAGTGCTGCGCCACGGCGCGGTCCGTGGCCGCGAAGCGTCAACAGTTGTGAGGCGCCTGTAATGAGCAGGGAACTTGGCAAGGCTCCGCTATTATGCCGGATACGGGCCAGTGGTGCACAGCATGCGAAGGAACAGACGTTCCCCCTCTATCCAACGATTCTTAGCCCTCTGAATTTCCCGAACTCTGAATTCCCGAGGTAGACAGACAAGAACGTCTGTTCACCCGCTTCAGGCTCTCGCAGCGCTTCCCTTATATGCAGGCACAAACACTTTTCGCACAAATTCTTCATACGAAGTGGGCGTGGTGTTGGCTGCTGAGCGCGGCTCGAGCGCGCGCATGTGGCCGTTGTCTAGAGCAGCGGCCATTTCACAGATCAATGTCGCCATGTCTTTTGACATACCCATCTGCGTCATGCCCTGAATCACCTGCTCGTTGGGCAATTGAATGTACGTGAGATCGGGTTTTCCGATAGCCGCGCCAACAATCTTGGCCATCTCCTGGTAGGTCTGATCTCGGTGACCTTGCAATTCGTGCGCCTGTTGTCCTTTGAAATCGAGCTTGAGGAGCGCTTCCGCGGCGAAGGAGCCGATATCGTGAGTGGCAATCACGGGAAGCGCAAGATCCGCGCGCACGGGCCCGCCCATTTTTCCCATACTCTTGATCATGCCGGCCTGGGGCAACGTGTTTTCCATGAAATAGCCGGCGCGTAAATTGAGTACATTCAATTTTGGAATTTTGGCAAATCTCTGCTCCATCACGTGAAGCCCCACGACAGGACCAGTCTTGTCCGGTTTATCAGCGCCGAAGCTACTGAGGGCCACGGCGTGGGTGACGCCTGCGGCTTCGAGCGCCGTCGCGATCGAGTTCGTCGCCTCATCCTGATGAGCCCTGTAATGTGGGTTGGCAACATCGGACGGCAACAAGACATAAACGCCTTGGGCGCCCTTGAAAGCGCGGGTCAAAGCGGCAGAATCCGCGATTTCAGCGACAAAGGCTTCCGCACCCTGCGAAAGGAACCGCGAGAGACGCTCTTTGCTGCGTCCCACGACTCGCACTTTTTGTTTTTTTGCCAAAAGGGTTTCTGCAACGACACTTCCGGTATTTCCTGTGGCTCCTAAAATGACATACATGGTTTCCTCCTGCGGAACTACTCTTCGTAAGATGCGAGAGGAGGAAGGAGAGATACGCTACAGCATCGGAATTTTTACGTTATTTTTTTTCGCGAAATTAATTGCTTCTGAATATCCGGCATCCACATGGCGCGCGATGCCCATTCCGGGATCATTTGTTAACACGCGTTCGATGCGCGCGGCCATTTCTTTTGTGCCGTCCGCGACGGTGACTTGCCCGGCGTGTTGCGAATAGCCGATTCCCACTCCGCCGCCATTGTGGATGGAGACCCACGAGGCACCGCTGGCAGTATTTACGAGCGCATTGAGCAGCGGCCAATCGGCAATCGCATCGGAACCGTCGAGCATGGATTCCGTCTCGCGATAAGGCGAAGAGACCGAGCCGCAATCCAGATGATCGCGTCCCATCACAACGGGAGCTTTCACTTCGCCGCGCGCAACCAGTTCATTCAACGCGAGGCCGAATTTGTCGCGTTCGCCGTAGCCCAGCCAGCAAATTCGCGATGGCAGCCCCTGAAACTTCACCCGTTTCTGCGCGAGCTTGATCCAGCGCGTCAAATGTTCGTCATGCGGAAACATTTCAAGAACAAGTTGGTCTGTCCTCGCGATGTCCGAGGCTTCGCCGGAAAGCGCGGCCCAGCGGAACGG
>JBARCY010000425.1:0-2342 GCA_049794595.1 Candidatus Acidiferrum sp. | reverse complement strand
ACCACATAGGCTGAAGCCTGTGCCACCCGGCCCGTGGAGACGGGAGATTTGTGTCGCACCTACGGTGCTCCGGGCTGGAGTCGGCGCTTAACCCAGCCCTCACGGGTTGGCTTAACTTGTGACGCGCATACGGCGCTGGCGAGAAAAACCGCGTAAGGTGGCAAGTTCGAGCAATACGAGCGTATGAGGCATCGCAGGGAGAGCCGACATTGCCAACGATAGAAAGAAATACAAGGTGGAGCGGCGAGCTCAATGCTCTGCACTTAGTGCTGAAGCGTGTAAATGACCGTGATGTACGTGTCGATCTCGACGGGCTGGCCATTGAGAACGGTTGCGCGGTAACGCCACTGGGCGACGGCATCCAGCGCGGACTGAAGGAAGAGCGGATCGCCGCTGACCACCTGCAAGGATCGGATCGTGCCGTCCGTGGAGATGATCGCGTGTAGCTCGACTTGGCCTTCGCGATGGATTTGCCTGGCGAGCGCGGGATATTGGGGCTCGATGCGGTGGATCAGCATGGCTGGCTCGAGGTGCGTCATGTGGAGGCGGCGGGGAGGTTGGGGCCGCACGTCCGCGGGGCGCGCCGGCTGAGGCCTTCCGTTGTCGATGCCGATTCCCCAGGGTGGTTGCAGACCGGTCAGCCCGTCTGGCGTGCCGACGCCTGGATTTGGTTCCGGCGGCGGGTTGTCCGTCGTCACGATTTTGTCTGGAATAGTCGGTGTATAGCATGTCGAACAAAAGTGCGGTTCGGGCCGCAGGTTGGGCCGAGGCAGCGCTGGATGTGGATCGGCCGGAGCGCGCGAAGGGAAATACGGGGGAATCGGAGTCATGGCAAATGCGATGCGCGGCGTTTTTCCAAACAAGGGAAATAGAACGATGGCCGTAACAATCGCGCTTTGCGCGGCGATGGAAATAATCAAGGCGCGGCGGCGAATGCGCCGCTCGCGTTTACGTTGCTCGGCGCTGCCATCGACGAAACAGCCTTGAAGAGAACCGAAATCGTTTTGCGGATTGGGCCTGGGTTCGATAGACATCACACACCTCCACAAGAAAGTTCTGCGAGAAAGAACTGGAGTTTTTGCGACGCCGGCTTCCTGTGGGTTGCTCAACTGCCGCAGGAGACCGGCGCCGCGCTCGCAGGGATGTGAGGTGCGCGCGTCCTCTGTAAAGTTGGACACCGGGGCGGTGGACAAGTTCCCGAACGCCACCAGCAAACAGTGTCTGTTTGCTCGCAAGCGGCAGCAGCGGAGGACACAGAAGGCGATTGATTTGTGACGGAAGCTTGCGAAGAATCCACGCGCCTTTGTGAGGATCCCGAGGCGACGTTGCAAATGGTCGTCGTGGGACGGAAGCCGGAGCTCTCCACGGCAGTCATATCTCGTTGATAATACAATCCTTATTTCGATGAATCGGAAATGCCCGCGCGCGCATCCCATGGTTGTGGACGTGGAACTGAAGGAGGGTTACCCCCATGGAACGGCGTAATGAAGAAGTAATCGGAGTGCGCCGCACGGGCTGGGCTGCCCTGGACCGCGATCCGCAGCAGGACAAAGTTGAGTTTGTGTGTCCGTACTGCGGTGCACGGGACCAGAAAAATGCCAGGCGCGAGCGGATGCAATATCATTTCACGGACGGCTTTCTACAGGATTTGCAGGGCGAAGTGACGCAATGCCATTCTTGCAAGAGATCGCTGCGCGTGGTTCCCGTGGTGATGCTACACGATCAGGACGAAGAGCGGCGGTTTGAAGCGGTCTTTTCGGATGAATTGGCCGGCACCAGGAATTAATTCGTTTTAAATTCTGAAAACACAAACGGGGCGCAACAGTTCGCGCCTCGTTTTTTGTTTATGCGATTCGAGCGCCTCTAGTAGGCCTGCAAGAAGGGATCGACTTCCATGTGGTACTTCTCGAGGCCGGCGCGGATGTGGTCGAAGGCTTCGTCCACGCTATCGGCGAACTGCAGCATCTTGTACTCGTCTTCGTTGATCGTGCCCCAGTTGACCATGGCCTTCCAGTTAAGAACCTTGTCCCAATACTTGCGGCCATAGATGAGGATGATGTTGTGCTTGGCGAGCTTGCCTGTTTGCAGCAGCGTGAGCATCTCCCAAAGCTCATCCATCGTGCCGAAGCCGCCAGGAAAAACGACGAGGGCTTTGGCGATTTGCGCGAACCACAGTTTGCGCATGAAGAAATAATGGAAATTAAAGCTGAGCTCCGGGCTGATGTAGGCGTTGGCGAACTGCTCGTGCGGGAGCTCGATCGAGAGGCCGATGGATTTGCCGCCGGCTTCGATGGCGCCGCGATTGGCGGCCTCCATGATGCCCGGGCCGCCGCCGGAGCAAA
>JBARCY010000424.1:0-5464 GCA_049794595.1 Candidatus Acidiferrum sp. | reverse complement strand
ACGATGGCCTTTGATCAACGCTTCGCCATGGTGTTAGTGGGATCCTCAGGCAAAGGAGGAGCGACACTATTGCGGCGCAACTGGGGCGAAGCGGTGGAGAACCTCGCTGGTGGCGAATACTACTGGATGGCGGGTAACTTCATGAAATATGGCGCGTCGGAAGCGACGTTTGGCAGCATGAATGCCGGCGATATTCCTGTTGATTCGAATGAACTGATCGCGTTGTGCGCGCCGAGATTTACATTTATCAGCTACGGGATCCCGGAAAAGGGCGATGCCAAATGGCTCGACCATCGAGGCAGCTTCATGGCGACGGTGGACGCCAGCCGCGTATTTACGCTGCTGGGCGCGAAAGGAATTGGAGAGGACGCAGATTATCGCAATGCGAAAATGCCACCTGTGAACCACGGGCTGCTCGATGGCCAGCTCGCCTGGCGCCAGCACGATGGCGGCCACACCGACGCGCCCAACATGAAGTGGTTCATCGAGTGGGTCGACAAATTCATTGGCCACGCGCCGTCGTGAAGAAGAGCATGTGACCGAACGGTTTGAGGGAGTGTAGTAGACTCGTCCGCTACTGAAATGTTTTGTCCCATTTGCAAAGCCGAATATCGAGAAGGGTTTACGCGGTGCGCGGATTGCGAGGTTGAGCTTGTGTATGAGCTGCCCGCCGCCGCCATCGTTCCTCATGAGGCCGTTCCTCCCGGTGATCCCGAAGAAGATCCGTTCTGCTCCTTTTGGAAAGGAGATGATCCGAGAGTGCATGCAGAGCTTTGTGGATTGCTCGACGAGCAAGGAATTCCGTATAAGACGATTCGCAGGCACGACCATCTGTTCAACATCAACACGAGCAGTGCGTTCGAGCTGGGCATCCCTTTTTCACTCTTTGACCGGGCTGAAGCCGCCGTGAAAGAAGCCTACGGCGGCGGCGAGGCGGTCGAGTCGGCTTCGCGGCTGCTTCCCGTGGATTCCGGTCACATGCCAGGCTCTCGTTTTGGTCCGGGGGCGTTCGGACCCTGGGCGGAGTCGGTTGAAGAGAGTTCGCAAGGGTTCACGCTACCATCGATCACCGAGCCGTTAGCCGATCCGCATGAGCCAGATAACTTGAGAGTCCGGAACGCGGAAAGGAATTTAGGGGAGGATGACACAGGAGGGGCAACCACGGAAATCTGGTCCGGCGACGAGCAGGAGATGGCGGAATTCATCGCGGCCTCGCTACAGATCAATCAGATTCAAGCCCGCCATGACCGGAGCTGCGGGAAGCATACGCTCTATGTGCGGCCGGAGGACGAACCCTCCGCGATCGAGATCGTGCGGGAAGTGGTCGAAGGCGTACCGCCCGAGTGACGCTGCTAGGATTTGACACGGGGTTGGCGCGTTGCCGGGCAGGCCGAATTCATGGTGCTTACGGCTTGCGCAGTTTTTCTCCGTTGCGTTTGGATGTATTCTTAGCGCCTAATCGATGAAGTAGTTGATTGTTGATGGTACGGAGGAACGAATGGCGACAGGTTCTGGACCGCAAGGCTCGCTGATTATGTTGTGGGCGGGAGAGGACGCGGCGCTGCACTCGACGCTGATTGAGAGACTGGAAACCGCGGGGATACCATTTATCGACAAGTCCGCGGGCGATGATCGGACCGTTCCGTCCGCTGACATCATTCCCATTGATTGGAAAGCACGATTCGGGTTCGAGGTGGCTGTGCCATCGTCGAGTCTGGCCGCAGCTGAGGAAATTCTTGAAAAGCTGCTGGACGAAGAGCCCGCAGATATGGAGATTGCGGCGAATGATTCTTCCGAGCCGACGATAGCGGAGCTGGAACCATCCAGCGTGGGCGCGGCTATTTGCGCGGTGTGGTCAGGTTCAGACGAAGCGCGCGCAGGTTTTTTGGTCCAGGCGCTCAAGGAAAATGAGATTCCGGCGCGGGCCGAGACGCATGGGAGTGAAGCAACTGTTTACGTTCCGCCGGAAGAGCAGACTTTAGCGCGGGAGATTATTCGGGAGATTGTGGAAGGCGCGCCGCCATCGTGATCTGATTTTTTTGAGTGTTCTGACTTTGCCCCTTTATTTCCTTGGGGACATTTACTGAGCTTCGGCAAATTTCGAATTGTGCGAGGGGTTGAGGAAAGCGGCAGCAGAGCTGCCGCACTCCACACAGGCAATGTTACGCCGGACTTCGTAGTTCAAGAGAATGCGGAGGATTTGACCTTGTCTATTGATGCGATCAAGACGGTGGCGGTGTTGGGCGCGGGGACGATGGGGAACGGGATTGCGCACGTGTTTGCGCGGGCGGGTTTTCAGGTGATTTTGCGGGATGTGGAGCAGAGATTTTTGGAGCGCGGGATCGAGACGATTGGGAAGAATCTGGATCGGGAGATCAAGAGGGGGAAGTTGGCTGAGGCGGAGAAGGGAATTGTGTTGGGACGGGTGCAGTGCGTGACGGATATGGGGGCGATTGGGGCGGCGGATTTTGTGGTGGAAGCGGTACCGGAGAAGTTGGAGATAAAGCGGGCGGTGTTGACGGAGGCGGATGGGATTTTGCGGCCGAAGGTGATTTTGGCTAGCAACACGTCTTCGATTGCGATGACGACTTTGGCGGCGTTGACGAAGAGGGCGGACCGGTTTGTGGGGATGCATTTTATGAATCCTGTGCCGGTGATGGTGCTGGTGGAGGTGATTCGGGCGCTGCAGACGAGCGACGCGACGTTTTCGGCGACGATGGAGTTGGCGAAGAAATTGGGGAAGACGCCGGTGGCGGTGAACGATGCGCCGGGGTTTGTGTCCAACCGGGTGCTGATGCCGCTGATTAATGAAGCGGTGTATTGCGTGATGGAAGGCGTGGCGACGCCGGAAGCGGTGGACGCAGTGATGAAGCTGGGGATGAATCATCCGATGGGGCCGCTGGAGTTGGCGGATTTTATTGGGTTGGATGTGTGCGTGGATATTATGCATGTGCTGCATGAGGGGCTGGGGGATCCGAAGTATCGGGCTTGTCCGTTGTTGAAGAAGTATGTGGCGGCGGGGTGGTTGGGGAGGAAGGCGGGGCGAGGATTTTATAGTTACTCCGGGTAGAATTTCATTCCGAACGGTGAAACGCGCATTCAAGATCGATGTTTTGGTTTTGCTTGCCATAATCCTGTCAGGGGCCACGCTTTTATATCCGTACAAGGTTTCCGGCGTTCCGGAGTGGCGGCTCCAGATATTGGATTCGGGGGGAAGGCCGATGGTTGGCGTGCCGGTAACACAGGAATGGCTTGACCCGATTGATGAAGGCAATTCAAGCGGGAACCAGCGACAGACAGACGCGGCAGGCACGGTTGTATTTCCAAAGCGAATTCTGCACAGCCGGCTTGAGCTTGGATTTCGCGGAGTGAAGCAGAGGGCACGAGTCCTAGTCTGCTGGAAAGATGAGTACGGTACGGTCGACTGGGATGGCTCTGGAGCATTATCTGGAACACTTAACTTGCAGAGAGGTCCTTGCCCGTACGACTGACCTTGAACATAGCAGTATCTTAAAGGCGAAGATAAGGCGAAAAATAACGTTTGCTTTTGTTTCGCCTTGGTGGTAATTTGCCTTTCGCGGTTTTCAACAGGTGCGAGATGTATTCGGCGGCGGGCCTGGCGATAAGATGTGCGGAACATGCTAGGCTCGAAAGCGAGTTCATCGAGGCGCGGGACCGGATGCGGGGGCTGGTACGGCTTCGCAAGCTGGAAGCGGCCGAAAAGCGGCAACTGGCGGTGCGGGTGGCGATGGCCATCGCCCGGTTGAAAGAGCATTTCGCGAAGCACGGTTGTGGACGCCAGGGCTAACTTATTGAGCCTCGCCAAATGTGGAGTCGGGCGAGTTGTTGGGAAAGGCGGCAGCGAGGCTGCCGCACTCCAAATCGCTACTTCGCAATAGTATGCGGGATTTAGTAGATGGTGAATGGCCCTGAAGAAATAAGGCATGGCGAAAAGATAATTACAGTGTTACTATGAGGCTTCCGCTATGTTTTTTGCTTTGGGCCACGGTTTGATTTTAGACAAGGGCGGGCACGGCATGCCGTGCCCCAACCAAATTTACAAAATTTCTCTACCGAGGTGTGAAATGACAGAAGAAAAAGAAAAATTGCTGGCGGCAGCGATATTGCAGATTGAAAAGGACCATGGCAAGGGCGCGATTATGCGTTTGGGCAGCCGGGACGTGCTAGTGCCTGTGAGTGTAATTCCCAGCGGATGTCTCTCGATTGATGCGGCGCTGGGCGTGGGCGGTTTTCCGCGTGGGCGCGTGATTGAGATTTACGGGCCGGAATCGGGCGGTAAGACGACGATGACGTTGCACGTGATTGCGGAGGCGCAGAAGCTGGGTGGGCAGGCGGCGTTCATTGACGCGGAACATGCGCTGGATCCGGTATATGCGCGGAAGCTAGGCGTGGACGTGGACAATCTTTTGGTCTCGCAGCCGGATAACGGCGAGCAGGCTTTGGAGATTGCGGAGACGCTGATTCGCTCCGGCGGCGTGGACATTGTGGTTGTCGATTCCGTGGCGGCTTTGGTGCCGAAGGCGGAGCTGGAAGGCGACATGGGCGATCCGCAGATGGGTTTGCAGGCGCGGCTGATGTCGCAGGCGCTGCGGAAGTTGACGGCCATTGTGTCGAAGTCGCGAACCTGCTTGATTTTCATCAACCAGATTCGCGAGAAGATTGGCGTGATGTTCGGCAATCCGGAAACGACCACCGGCGGGCGCGCGCTGAAGTTCTATGCGTCGATGCGCATCGATATCCGGCGGATCCAGGCGATCAAGGAAGGCGACGTAGTGGTGGGCTCGCGAACGCGGGCCAAGGTGGTGAAGAACAAGGTGGCGGCGCCATTTCGCGAGGCGGAGTTTGACATTGTGTATGGAGAAGGGATTTCGCGGGAAGGCGATTTGATCGATCTCGGCGTGGACAAGGGGTTGGTCGAGAAGAGCGGCACGTGGCTTAGCTTTGGCGGCGAACGCATGGGCCAGGGACGCGAGAACGCGCGTGTCTTCCTCAAGGAAAACAAGGACATTCGCGACAAACTGGAAAACGCGCTGCGCAAGAAGCTGGAAATTGCAATTCCGGGCGGATCGAACGGAACGACAGCGCCTGGCCCGAACGGCCACGCGGCAGCTACTACCCATAATGATAAGTCACCCATCAAGGCAGCGGCAGCAGTGGCTGGCGGTGCGGACGCCGGCAAAGCTCGACCGGGCCGCTAACAAATCGGCGTCGATGGCGGATTAGCCGTGCTCCGTGCTTTGGAGCGTGTGCTAAGATTTTTGCGTGGCACAACATAATGACGTCATACGGGAATCCTTCACCACGCAAGCCCAAGCTTTTGCGGCGAATCCGTGGGTTACAGATGAACAGCGCATCGGGCGCTTAGTTGCAGCTGCGCGCCTGGCCGGAAACGAACGAGTGCTCGATATCGCGACGGGGCCGGGGTACATCGCCGAGGCGTTTG
>JBARCY010000423.1:0-23496 GCA_049794595.1 Candidatus Acidiferrum sp. | reverse complement strand
CTTGCTCTGGCGACATGTAGTCCGGAGTGCCGATCAGCGCGCCGGTTTGCGTCATGCCGGCTCCGAGCATGGAGCGAGCGATGCCGAAGTCCATCACGTAAGCCCGGCCGCTTTTATCCAGCATGATGTTTTGCGGCTTCAGGTCGCGATGGATCACGCCTTCCGCATGCGCAGCTTCGAGCGCTCGGCAAACCTGCGCGATGATATTGGCCGCCTCAGCCGGCTCGAGTTTTTTCTTGCGGCGAAGGACGCTCTGCAAGTTCTCGCCCTCGATGTACTCCATGGTGATGAACTTGATGCCGTCGGCTTGCCCAAGATCAAAAATGCGGATGACATTTTTGTGCGTGATTTGCCGCGCGAGAATCAGTTCCTGCTTGAACCGCCTGAGAATCTCGGGATTGGCCGCCATGTCGGCGCGAATCACCTTGATGGCGACCTGTCGTTCCAGTTCGCGGTCATGGGCCTGGTAGACAGCACCCATTCCGCCTTGTCCCAGGAGGCGCACAATTTCATACCGGCTGCCAATGGCGCTGCCTGGAACCAATTGAACCACCGCAGCAGAAGTAATGACGCCATCGACCGCGGGCACGGACCAGCCCTGCCCTCCCGTGGCCAGGGTCTGGTCGCTAAGGGGCAGTGGCGTCGTGCATTTTGCGCACTGCACGGATGTATCCGGATTTTCGAAACTGCACTGCGGACAAACCATCGACTGCACGTCCTATTGCGGGAACCCGCTCATTATGGAATCTTCGCATGGAAAAGCAAGCGCGCCACAGCTTTTGCGTTTGGGTGGTTCCCCCATTGCATCGCGCGTTCTCACGAACAGACCTACTTCTAGCAGGGCTCTTTTGCCGTCTTTTCCTCGGGAAGAGGCAATCCACGGTGATTTGTTCTTGGTTGTTGCCAATCCCCTGAATTAGAGCCAGTCGCGGGGTTAAGCCAGGGCGAAGTGCTTGCTGCGGCCCAGTTCTTGAGTGCAAATCGGAAGGGCGCGCAGAAAAACATCTACCACCTGTAGTAGTAGATCGCGGGGGTGATGTACCGTTCCGCCGTCGTGGAAATCCAGAAGTACCTGGGGGAAACGAATGTTTCGCTTTCGTGCATTGTGTCCGGGATTTCTATTCGCACTGCTTTCTTTGCCTCTGCTCGCTCAGACGCCTGATACGGCCACAATCCACGGCGAGGTCACGGATCAAAGCCACGCTGCGGTTCAAGGCGTGCAAGTTACAGTCACGAACACTCTCACAGGTTTGCAGCGGACTGCTCGAACTGACTCCTCCGGGGCCTTTTCGCTGGGCGGGCTTCCAATTGCAGGCACTTATGCGATCAATGCACTGAAGGACGGCTTCGCTGAAGCAAAATTGAGGGAAGTGACGCTCGTCGGCGGGATCACAGCGAATCTCAATCTCCAACTCAACGTCGCTGGCGCGCAGACGCAAGTTACAGTCACTGGAACCGCCGGTGAAGTGCGCGCCGACGAGCCGCAGCTCGGCGATCATTTGAGCGCAACGCAGGCGGAAGAAATGCCACTGCCCAACCGCCGAATCACCTATCTCCCTCTGCTCGAAGCGGCGAACCGGCCGGCGATCAACCAGGGTGACGTTTTCATGAACGAAGACCTTTTCACTACGAACGGAACCGGCCGGCGGCAAACTTGGTTTGAAGTGGACGGCGGCAATGCGGTTGATAGCTGGGGGCGCCAGACGATTTTCAGCAACGTTCCGCTCGAGGACGTGCAAGAAATGACGATTTTGACGAACGCGTTTTCCGCCGAATATGGTTACACCGGCGGTAGCGTTGTGAACATCGTCACGAAGAGCGGCGGAAATAAATACCACGGGGAAGTCCTCGGATTGTGGCGGCCGTCCGGCCCGGAAGCGAAATTGTCCGGTTTCAATTCCACCACGGCGACAAGCGGCAATGACATCACCAACGACACCTTGAGACAGGCGGCTATCGGATTCTCCGGCCCCATAGGAAGCAGCGGCCACACGCAATTTTCCCTCAACGGCGAATATAGTTGGCAAGACAGGGTGTCGCCGGTCATCTCGCCGATTGCTCCGGGAAATTTCACGGGAGAGTATCGCGGCTGGCTTGGCTCCCTGCGGATCGATCACCAGATCAACGGCAACAACGATCTATTTTTCCGCGGCGACGTAGATAGTTTCTACGACACCAATCCTAATGGCACGGTGGGCGGCAATTCGCTGCCCACGGTTGACCGTATCTTCAAACGCCGCACGTATACCGAAGAGCTGGGTGAGACTGCCGTGCTGAGCACGACATTTGTGAACGAGGTTCGCGCTCAGTTCCAACTGGCTTCCCCCATTACGCAATTCTCACCCACCGTTTACGGAACGCAATTCGTGGTTCCCATTGTCGACCCCACCACAAATCCCGGCACCTTCACGACGGGGACATCGCAATCGGCTTTGCTGCTGAATCACCAATATGAAGTGAACGATACCGTGTCGACGGCTCACGCACGCAACAGCATCAAGTTCGGATTCGACATGATTCACGCGCACACGGGTGGGGATAGCAAGGAGTTCGGTGGCCCGATTTATCTTGGCAAATTTACATACAACACCTGTACGAATACCGTTGCCTTTTGCGAGAGTTCCGCGTACCTCGACGACATCAGCAACGTCGCGAACTATTCACAGAGTTTTGGCAACGCGGATTACACCGTTGGCGATACGTTGTTCTCGACGTTTGTGCAGGATGACTACCGCTTGCGGTCTGACCTGACCGTAAATCTCGGCTTGCGTTACGAGCTTCAAACCTTCGCAGATTCCACCAAGGACTTTGCACCGCGCGTCGGCTTTGCTTACAACATTGGTGGCACGGGCAAGACGGTCATTCGCGGAGGGTTCGGCATTTACTACTCGCAGATTGTGGACAACTCCGAGGCGAATTACGCCCTCACGGGGCCGACCGGCGTTTTCAACTACACCGCCGCGCCCGGCCAGCCGGGTTTTCCGGAGGCCATATCGGATGCGCCGCTGCCGTCGTTTCCCGTTGGAGGCGCAGTCCCACTGCGCAGCCTCTACATTCGCCCGGGGGAGAGCGCCTCTTATGACCAGTTCTTCCCAACCGCGGTGCTCATCGGCTATCCAAATGCGCTGCTCGATCCATACACCGAACAATGGACCATCGGCGTCCAACGGGAGCTCGCGCCGGGCTGGGTGCTCAGCGCGGATTACGTTGGCTCGCATTCGCTGAAGATCAACAGGCCGCTCGACGTTGATCCACCGGCGCCGTTTGTCCGAACTGCGCAAGATCAATTTCGGGGTGCGGCGCCGAATAGCTCCGGAGTGGAACAATGTATACCAAACGCAGCGATCGGCAATAAGGCAAACACTTCTCTCAGCACGTGCGCTGTGAACGCGGCGAACGCCACTCGTCCTCTGTGGATCTACGACGCCGCACAAGGCATAACGCCGGCCTACTCGGTGATCCAAACGGACGTCAACGACGGCTACGCGACGTACAACGCGCTCGACCTCGATTTGAGCCATCACTTCTCCAACGGCTTCACCATGCTCGCCAGCTATACCTGGTCTCATGCGATCGACAACGTTGATCCCGACATCCCAGGGCAAAATCCCAACGATCCCAACTTCACAGGCGGCCAGGAAAAGGGCAATGCGATCTACGACCAACGCAATCGCTTTGTTCTCAGCGGGTTTTACACTGCTCCTTGGAAAATCAGATTTGGCGGAATTGGAACATTTGGCTCCGGCCTGCCGTTCAACATCACGACTGGGACTACGAACAGCGGAGATACCGGAGCAACAACGGATCGCCCCGTCGTCAACGGCGCCGTCATTGGCCGCAACGCGGGTCACGGCACTCCGATCTACAGCGTTGATCCATTTGTCGAGCGGCCATTCAAACTCCGCGAGGGCATGGAACTCGATCTTCGCGCCGAGGCCTTCAACGTTTTCAATCATGCCAACTTTGTCGGCTTCAACGGAACGTACGGCAACGGAGCGCCCCCGGCGCCGGGCGTCATTGGAGCGCCGCTTGCAGGCATCACGAATCAACTTCCTGCGCGCGAAATGCAGTTTTCCGCAAAACTGACTTTCTGACGCAAACGCGTGCTGCGGGTGACGCGCGAACGCGGGTTGCTTGCGCGCTCGCAGCGTCTGCGAGCACGCAAGCAACAAGAGTGGGGCCACCACGTGGAAACCGCCGAGCCCCATCAGATATGGCAGCCGGAAATGACCAAGATCTGTGAACGAGCAATTCGCTTGGAATGTCAACCGCGCAACCCAGGTTCTTGCCGCGCGAGGCCCAGTCCAGCAGCTGGAGAATTCCTCGAGCCCTGTTTTGGACAAACCTCGCTCACGCCGCCGGAGGTGATTCAGATGGAATAGTCAAGATTGTGGATTTGGCCTGCCACGATGAGGTGGTAAGATCCGTTGCAGGGGAGAGGACGCAGATGTCCGAGCGGTCAGGAACCCCTGCTGACGATCCGTTCCGTGGTCGGCACCCAACCAGTCATGAACGGATGACGGGCCTGCCTTGGGATGCGTCATACCATGACGGCCCTGCGCCTTGGGATATTGGCCACCCGCAGCCAGCAATCGTGCGTTTGGCATCCGAAGGTGGATTCGACGGAGCAGTGCTCGATGCGGGCTGCGGGACCGGCGAGAACACTCTTCACATCGCCTTGCTGGGATTGTCGGTACTAGGTGTTGACGTGGCTGAGACGGCACTGGGGATCGCCCGAGAGAAGGCCGACGACCGTGGGATCGAGGTTGAGTTCGCTGCGGCGGATGCCTTCCAGCTGGAGCGCTTGGGGCGCAAGTTTAAGACGGTGCTGGACTGCGGACTGTTCCACACCTTCGATGGCGACGAGCGGCCAGGATACGTGGCGAGTCTAGCCTCGGTGACCGAGCACGATGGAACCCTATATGTGTTGTGCTTCAGTGACGGTGGTCCCGATACTGGCCCGCATCCCATCACTGAGGAAGAGCTGAGAGCGACGTTCAGCGCCAGCAATGGATGGAATGTCACCGCCATCGAACCGGACCGGCTTCAGACGAGATACCACCACGACGGCGCCCCGGCCTGGTTCGCGACAATCAAACGGATCTAGACTAGCGCCCGAGTCTGCCGTACCGTCGGCTAAGCCCAAGTCGATGCGTAGGGTACGCTGCGCGACGGATCAATTCCGCACGAAACGGAATTAGCAAATTCGGATGGTTGCAGGCCGCCGCAGCCAAAGTTTCTTCTCGCTCATTCACTTCCGCAAACTCTGCAACCGTCCGAGCTTGCGAATTTCATGGTTGGGATATCGATACCGTCCCTCGACATCACCCTGTTTGTGCAAGGTGCGTACAAACATTCCACAATCCCATTGAGCAGTTCGTCATAGAGAGTTCGGCAACAAACCGCCTTCGGTCGTTAGTCCACGTGAACGGCGGGGTAGTCTTCGACGTACTCTTCATCGTGAGACCCGTAATACGCGACTCTGCGCGCAGTGAAATCGACGTCATAGCGGACAACACCCGCGCCCCACGTGGCTGAAAGAAACTCAAGAAACGTGCTCTTCCCGGCTTGGTCGGTTCGCAGCGCCGCGATCAGCTCCTCTCGATCGAACGGTGGCACGTCCACGGTGCCGGACACCAACGGTATTCCCTGGGTCACGACCGGCCCTTGCTCGGTCAGATACAGACTCTCGCATGCCGGCAGGAACCACAGATTGCGCGTCACGCCTGCACACCGCAATGTCTCGGCTAGATACGGGAAACCGCCGACCTTGGGCCGGATAGCCATGGCTCGTTGTTGGGCGGCCTGTAGATTATCAATCGCTTTGCTCATTGGGATTCTCCTTCTTCCGTGAAGAGATGTAAATCAACGCATAAC
The DNA here is from genome assembly GCA_049794595.1 of Candidatus Acidiferrum sp. Taxonomy (GTDB): domain Bacteria; phylum Acidobacteriota; class Terriglobia; order Acidiferrales; family UBA7541; genus Acidiferrum. Next base: position 17,619 of record JBARCY010000423.1, on the reverse strand, counting down.
CGTCAGCTGCTTCAATCAATCGGGACATCGCTGAACTGAAGAGTGTACGTTAACTTCCGCAAAAGTCGCTTCAGTGTCGCTCGTTCCTGGGGACTCGGACAGCCGAAGAACTGCCGGTCACGGTGGTCGGCGATGGCCGCCAAATCGGGCAGAACGCGCTTCCCCGTCGGCGTCAGCGAAAGAAATTGCACGCGGTTGTCGTCCGGCTTCATGACGCGCGCAATGCTGTGTCTTCTTTGCAGTTTGTCGCAGGACAAGTAGATGAATGCCCGCCTCTCGCTTACTCCGGCATGGTCGATCGACAGCTAGTCGAGGAGCCTCAAAAAGTCTGGCGCGCCTCGAAGAAAAATAATTTGATGCCAGCGGAGAACTGAAATTGCATTGCCGATTATAGAGCGTGTGATAATGGAAGCGAGTCGGTAACACAAGACAATGGCGGCGATGGAGGTAGTCAAAGATGAGTTCGCAGCAGGCACAAAGTAAGCGGGAGATGCCCATCGCGGAAGCCGTTCGCTTGATCGACCTTGTGAATTACCAGGTAGGAGACGTTGTCAGCCGAACGCTGGTCAACCGCGCAACAGGAACCATGATGCTGTTTGCCTTCGATGAGGGCCAAGGCTTAAGTGAACATACTTCTCCGTTCGACGCAGTGGCACATCTGCTGGAGGGCGAAGCGGAAATTGCGGTTTCTGGCAAACCACTACGGACGACGGCAGGCGAAGCGGTGCTCATGCCCGCAAATCAGCCCCACTCACTGAAGGCTCTCAGAAGATTCAAGATGCTGCTGACAATGATCCGCTCATGAGCGACGCAGACTGGAGGACTTGATCTATATGAAAGCGCCAGAAGTGCCCGTTGTCCTGACCATTGGGCACTCGAACCGCACATGGAAGGACTTTCTCGAAATACTACGGGGGCACGGGGTCAAGCGCGTCATCGATATACGGAGTATTCCCCGCTCGCGACACAACCCTCAGTTTAACAGGGCGACCCTGTCGAAGAAGTTGCGGGCCGCCAGGATCGGCTACGTGTATTTGCGAAAGCTCGGGGGCTTGCGACATGCACGACGCGATTCGCCGAACATGGGCTGGCGCAATGCCTCATTTCGCGGCTTCGCTGATTATATGCAGACCGCGGAATTTGAAGCGGGAATAGACCGATTGAGGATATTGGCCCGGCAAAAGCGGAGCGCAATCATGTGCGCGGAAGCGGTTCCATGGCGTTGCCACCGTTCGCTTGTCGGCGATGCGCTGACTGTACGCGGGATTCGGGTTGAAGACATTATGAGCGTCAAACGTTCTCAGGTTCATTCGCTGATTCCATTTGCACGCGTTCAGGGTCATCGCATCACGTACCCCGGCTTGAATCACGGCGGCCACCGCGTGGTCTCAATTCGTCTTCGAGAGGAATTACGCAAGAAACACAAAACAAGGGTTAAGAACGTGATGACTAATGCCTCTTGACTATCCATGGTGGCTGCGGGCGGCGCACTTCTTCAATTTTCTTCTCCTGTCGCTTCTCGTTCGGAGCGGTCTTGAGATCTTGAGCGCGCATCCCAGATTTTACTGGAACGATCACTGTACGCCGGGCAGCGAATGGCTCAAGTTTACGAAGAAGCAGCGACCTGAGGACCGACTCTGGACAGCGAGCGACGAGGAAACCTCATTCCCGTCCGCGATTGCCCTGCCAGGCCACGAAAATCTGGGTCTCGGACGGCACTGGCACTTTCTCGCGGATTTCGCGTGGCTGCTGACAGGTTTGACATACGTGCTGATGCTCTTTGTCACGCCGGAGTGGCGGCGGCTGATCCCGACGTCCTGGCAGATTGTCCCGGACGCATGGCACGCAATGCTTAGCTACCTGAGTTTCCACCTCGTGGAAACCCCGGGAGGATATAACGCACTACAACAGTTGAGCTACGCGGCAGTCATATTCTTGCTCGCGCCGTTCAGCATCGCGACGGGAGTGGCAATGTCCCCAGCCGTCGCCGCTCGTTTCCCGTGGTATATCAAAATCTTTCACGGGCGGCAGGGCGCACGGAGTCTGCATTTCCTGGCTCTTTGCACCTTCATCGTATTCTTCATCGGACATGTCACGATCGTGGCTCTGCATGGTTTCCGGAGCGAACTGGCTGTGATTGTTCTGGGACAGACGCACGATCCGCAGTTGACGCTTGCTCTTGTGGTCTGGTTGTCCGGGTTGACCGGCATAGTGGTCATCCATACAGTGACAACCGTGTGTTCGCGTCGCCGCCCGCGCTTTGTCCAGAAAGCCACTCAGTCGATCATCGATCCGGTGCGCACACTGCTTTTCGGCCATGAAAAGTCCGCGCAGCATTACTCACGGGCGGACATCTCGCCATACTTCTGGGTCAATGGGCGGCCGCCGAGAGAAGAAAGTTTTCTGGCGATGGCACGCGAGAACTTTGCAAACTATAGCCTGGAGATCAGCGGACTGGTCGAAAAGCAGCTGCGTTTAACGCTGCAAGATCTCCGGGCAATGCCGAAACGAACTCAAATTACCAAGCACTGTTGCATCCAGGGCTGGTCGGGCGTTGCGGAATGGGGTGGTGTTGCTTTGCATCACATCCTTGGACTTTGTCATCCGCTTCCCACCGCCCGGTACATCGTCTTCTATGCGTTCGACAATAAATCCACATCGGAGCCACACGCCCAAGGACCAGGATATTTTTATGGCACGATTCGCGTGGAGTTGGCGGAAGATCCGCAGACGATTCTTGCCTACGAGATGAATGGCCAACCGCTGCCGATATTGCATGGGGCGCCGCTCCGCCTTCGCGTTGAAACGCAGCTTGGATTTACGATGGTGAAATACATCCGCGCAATTGAGTTTGTGGAGGATTACAAAAACATCGGCCAGGGCCAAGGCGGCTGGCGAGAAGATTACCAGTATTTTAGCCTGGGAGCAGGTATTTGATTCACTAGGTACGGCGGATCCCGGAAGGAAACCAAGCCACGAATTGATCGAGGCGCGTGGGTTCCGGCCTCTGTCGAGCAGTCGGCTGCCAGAAAACTGTTGAAATGGAGGGTGCGGTGTCCGATGCGTCTCCGCTTGCCGGCCAAAGACCGGATTGGTTGGACGACAAGACGAAATCAATCATGGACCGCGCAATCGCGCGTGAACAATCGCTTTCGCGCATGCTCATGACTTATATCGTCAGGGGGCTAGTGTTTATGCTGCTCCCGGGTACATTTCTCGGCGTGTGGAATCTCATCAGAATCAGTAATCGGGAGTCGGGCAGGTGAAGAAGATACCCTTAACTGGCGTATACAGCTTTTACCCGATACTGCTGCGCCGAGCGGGATGGTAGGGTGGCCGTCGTTGAAAATGATAACAGCACGCCGATGGATAGAGCAGGGTTCGGCCCTTGTGATGGAGACGCGGATCCACTTTCACTTTAGACAGCACACATGTGTAAGCGAATTTTTGAACGCTCAATAGAGTAGTGAGGGTTCCTTGGAATTACGCGTGCCTACGCCAAATGATTATGTTAACTTCAAAAGGAAAACTGAGAAGAAATGCCGCATCAAGTGTGAGGACATAGCCTCGGCGCGGAGGATCAACGCCCCGAAGGCGGTACCTTCCGACCATCGTTCAGGAGAATCGAAATGAGTACGAGCACTCTGAGTCCGGACCCCAGAAGTCCGGCGATGCCGCTGCGAACGGAAAGTGCTCCTCAAGGCGAACACGTTGTCTATTTTTATCAAGAGGGTGATTCTCTGCTTGATTCGCTTACCGACTATATCGGCTCTGCACTCGGTGCAGGCAATGCAGCGGTCATCATCGCCACCAAAGTACATCTTGACGGTCTGCATCAACGGTTGAAGTCTTGCGGCTTGGACACGCAGAAGGCCAGCAGGCAAGAAAGGTATCTTGCGCTCGATGCTTCTGCGCTGCTGTCGCAGATCATGGTGGACGGGATGCCCGACGAAAAACTCTTCGCGGGGACCGTCGGTAGGGCGATAGGCAGAATCAATGCCGCGCTGAAGGGCACGCGTCCCGAGATCGTTGCATTTGGAGAGATGGTTGCCCTGTTGTGGACGGAAGGAAAAATTGATGCCGCCATTCGGCTCGAACAACTATGGAACGAACTTGCGAAAAAATACACTTTCTCTCTGCGATGCGCGTATCCGATGGCTTGTTGTCACGGCGAAAAGAACATACAACCACTAGTCAGGATCTGCGCGGAACACTCGGCTGCCCTCTTTGAAGGCGGCGACAACTTCAAGAGAAGCGGCGAGGGCAAGATTGCGCTGCGCCGCGCGGAAGAACGATTCCGGCTATTGGTGGACGCCGTTCAGGACTACGCCATCTTCATGTTGGATGTGCAAGGGCACGTCAGCAGCTGGAATACAGGAGCCGAGCGCATTAAAGGATATGCGGCTTCCGAGATTATCGGGAAGCACTTCTCCGTCTTCTATCCGGAGGAGGACCTCCGCGACCGTAAGCCGTGGCGAGAATTGGAATTGGCCGCCGAGCAAGGTCGGTTCGAAGACGAAGGATGGCGGCTGCGCAAGGATGGCTCGCGCTTCTGGGCCAATGTAATCATTTCGGCCATGAGAGATGAAAACGGGCGATTGATCGGATTCGGAAAAGTTACGCGTGATTTCACCGAGAGAATAAAGATAAACGATGCATTACGAAAAGAAATCGATGAGAGAAGAGAGGCCCAGCAAAAGTTGCACGATTCGGAAAAGTCACTCCGTCAACTTTCACTCCGGCTCTTGCAAACGCAAGACGAAGAACGACGCCGTATTGGCAGGGATCTGCACGATAGCGTCGGCCAATACCTTGTTGGGTTGAAGATGAAAGTGGATTCGCTCAAGTCCTCGGCGGAGCGAAGCCAACCAAGGGATAGCAGTGAGCTGGCCGAATGCTCCCAGCTCATTGAAGAGGCTATCTCGGAAGTTCGCACGATATCGTATTTGTTGTATCCCCCCATGCTTGAGGAGTTGGGCCTAAAATCCGCGGTTCCGTGGTATTTGGAGGGATTTACAAAACGGAGCGGAATCAAGACCACTTTTGAGGTTTCGCTCGAGTTTGACCGCATTCCTGGAGATCTGGAATTGGCGCTGTTTCGAGTGCTGCAAGAGAGCCTGACAAACGTGCACCGTCACTCTGGCAGTTCCACGGCCATTGTCCGGCTGCTGACCAAGGACCAGGCGGTCATCCTACAGGTTGTTGACGAGGGGAAGGGAACTCAATCGAAGAATTTGGAAGACCGGGCGCAAGACTGGATGGGTACGTTTGGCGTTGGACTTCGCGGCATGAATGAGCGCCTGCGACAGTTGGGAGGAAGTCTGCAGCTCTCTTCCACCTGCGAAGGAACCACCGTCACCGGTACGCTTCCCCTGCCAGACGAAAGATTAGACGGTCAGCAAGAAAAGTAACGCGTCGTAAAGGACGCATCCCCGCGCGTCGCTGACTAGAAAAGAAGCACCGATGGTGCTCTCTCAAGTCCTAGTACGTGTTAAGCACGCAAAAAATACCTATTAGGTCGAAAAGAATTGCATTTCGACACACACCAAAGAATCGCCCTCCTCGCCTTCCTTGCATAAGTGAATGATTCTTAGAATATTTAGTTCCATTGTGAGAGTGGCGCCTCGGTTGCCCCATCTGGGGCAGCTGCAAGAAACTGACTCGGGAGGAATTATGGGTGCGAAGTTTGACATCTTCAAGCAACTACCCGATGGTCAACCGCTCTGGGTGAAGGCAGTGGAAGGGCTGGAAGAGGCAAAGTCCCAATTGGCTCGTATTGCCGCTAGCTCGCCCGGCGAGTATTTCATATATAGCGTTCGGAACGCGCGCATAGTTCAGGCAAAGATGGCTCGGCAAGAATAGCTGAGGTGCGGACGCTTTGGAAAAGCAACGCCCCAATCTAAGAAAATTTGAAATTCCAAACGACTGTCAATCCACCTGCACAAGGTTGTCCACATCTCCATGAGCCCAAGGTGCGCATCTAGAACCGACTTGGCGCACAAACTCCATGATCGAATTTAATCAATCTTTCAACGCCACAGCCGATAAGCTCATTTCGCCGTTCGCGGGGGAGCGCAGGCCCTGTGTTCGGTCAGGCACCTGCGCTCGGTGGGTTGTGTCTGAGGTGTTCTTAGGCTTCAGACTAGCGAGGCATACCGCGCGTAACCATAGGGTCTTTCCCGTAAGAAGACATAGCGGTCCTTGTAGAAGTCATATCGCGAATAAGATTTGAGTTGCCGAGGAGCAAGAGCCGCGTTCGATGGAAAATAACAAGCAAACACGACCTGCGCGTTGCGTGCCGACACCTCTTCGCATCCAATTCAAACGTAGAAAGGTGGCGCGCAAGCAGTTCGCGACGATCTGGCGCCGGACAAAATGTGCAAGCAGCGAGAGGACCACGAGTAGCAGTAGAATCTGAATCAGCGCACCGGATAGGTGAAAAACCAAGAAGCCACCCAGCCACCGAGCAACAAAAATGCAAATAAGACGAAGAACATGCAATCTTCCTTGTTCCTGAAACCCGCGCCTGCTAACCTGACCGTCGGCGTGTCCCTCCATTCACCCCAGCGGAGAACCTCAAATTCTTCCAAGAAGCAATAAAACGAGCAGAATTACGACGACCAAGCCCAGGCCTCCACTCGGGTAATAGCCCCAGTTTCGACTGTGCGGCCACGTTGGCAAACTTCCCAAACTCATCAGCAGCAGGATTACCAGAAGAATGATCAGCATTTTGGTTTGCCCTCCGCCGTCTATTCAACTCGAAGCCGATCGGTGCCACAATCGAGGCAAGCCTGTAGTGGCCAAATTGCGTTAGGGTATGCGAATAGTGATTCCGCGGATGACGCAAATCTGCCTTTTGTGCCAACTGGCGAAACGGGTCGAAGAATTGCTCGAAGGCAGTAAAATACAGGGAAAACAGTATGGGGTTGGCGACGAACCAAATGTAGTATTTCCGGGTTGCACAATATGGGAGACTTGCACCAAGCTTCATTTGCGCAGCGGCAAGCGTCGCGGGGACTCGACAGCGCGGCGCAGTCACCAGAGATTGCCTTGAGATTGGGGATCAAGACGGTGAAAATTCTTGTTGCAGACGATCACGACATCATTCGCCGGGGTCTAAAACAGCTGCTCACCTCACGGCCCGGATGGGAAGTGTGCGGGGAAGCCAAAACCGGGAGAGAGGCTATTGCTCTTACGGAGCAGCTCAAGCCAGAGATCGTGGTCATGGATGTCAGCATGCCGGATCTAAATGGTCTCGAAGCAGCCCGCAGAATCCATAAGTCGTTTCCGAAAACGGGGATTCTCATCTTGACCCTTCATTTTTCGGACCAGCTTGTGCGCGACATCGTCGAGGCGGGCGCCCGGGCTTACATCATGAAGTCGGACGCAGATCGGGATCTCGTGAGCGCCGTCGAGGCCCTGGTGAATCATCGAACTTTTTTCACGTCCCGCGCGGCAGAAATGCTTTTGAATGGGTTCGCGAACAAGAATTCCGTGCCCGATCCGGAAGCTCATTTGCGAAACAGGCTCACGTCTCGCGAACGCGAGATTGTGCAATTGCTCGCCGAAGGGAAGAGCAGCAAGGAAGTGGCGGTGGCCCTCGGGATAAGCGTCAAAACGGCCGAAACACACCGTGCAAATATCATGAGGAAGCTGGAGATGCATTCCGTCAGCGAGGTCGTTAGATACGCGGTAAAGAACCAAATCATCGAGGCGTGACGCTCCCCGCGGCCACGCGCGGCGAGTCCTTGCAGCGGTAGCAACTATTCGGGAGCTGATGACTCTTCAAGCGATTTGCGGTCCAAAACCAGTCCGTGACCCTGACCTAGGACTCGAGGGAGCCGCGGCCCATGCCTAAGGTGCTTATAGTCGATGACCATGCTTTTATCCGCCGCGGCGTTCAAAGTATTCTGCATCCATTTCCGGAGTGGGAGTTTTGCGGAGAAGCGGACAACGGGAAAGACGCCATCCGCATGGCCGACGAGCTAAAGCCGGAAGTTATTATCATGGACGTGTCCATGCCCGGACTGAACGGCATCGAGGCGACTCGAGCCATTCGAAAGGCCCAACCCGGTGTAAAGATTGTTTTGCTGACTCTTCACGAATCGGCGGAATTGTTGCGGAGCGGTTTTCGCGCAGGTGCCAGAGGATATCTGTTGAAGACGGATGCGGAGCAAGAGTTGATGAAAGCTCTCACGGCAGTGATCAGAGAGGGAGCTTATATCAGCCCAAAGATGGATAGCGAGGTCGTGAAAAGTGTGATTAATGAGGTAGGCGGATGACAATAGTCTCTCGAATTACATAGAAAAGAGATGGCCCGCCTCTTCTGTTGTTTCTTTCCTGAGGTCTGAATCGGGATACTCAATTTCTACAGAGTTTCACGGATGGAAAGCTCTTCTGTCTCCAATTACCGTGGCCATCTGATTGGTAAGATCGCCAGCGGCCACGTTCCCCTCGGAGTGACTGCACATGGGAGCCCGAGGCGGGCCTCCGTAGTTTGACCGGCTTGGAAGTTACATTTGGCCATTGGATTTGTGACCTGAAGTTCGCTGCTGCGAAGTCCTTTTCCATACCTCCCTGGATCTTGGGGCCCTCGAGTCCGATTACTGTGATTCTGCGGCATTTCTACCAGCTAACCCCGATGGAGACCTTTGGCACGCCCTTTCATAGTGTGACTGCGAGCGGGTCTTCAAGTATTGCAATTTATATTTGGATCGCCCGGCGCTCATTAATGTGTTTGGCTGAGAAAAGGAGAAAAATGAGATCACCCAGAAATTGCTGTTCCATCCCCGCATTTCTAATCATTGCCAGCATGGCTGCGTGTTCAGGTACACCGACAAAATCGCCGGACGTAGCCGCCAATATCCGCCAATCGCTGGATCAGGCCGGGCTAAAAGACGTCAGCGTGAGCCAGGATCGCGACAAGGGAGTGATAACGCTGACCGGGAACACCGCATCAGACGCAGACAAAGCACAGGCAGAATCGATTGCTAAATCTTATGCGGGAACTCAAGTTGTTTCTGATCAGATTGCCGTACGGCCGCCCGGCGATGAGAGCATAGCGAAGAAGGTGGACTCTGACCTCGACAGCGGTATTGAAAAGAATTTTGATGCCATCCTGGTTCGTCACAAGCTTGATAGCACCGTAAAATACGATGTGAAGAATGGCGTGATCACACTCAATGGCAAGGTGAATTCACAATCCAAGCGGGCTTGGGTTCAAAAACTCGCCACCGCTGTACCAAACGTCAGGCAAGTAGTCAATGAACTGCAAGTGAAAGGTCAAAAGGCTACTTCTTCGGACTAGGCATAACTCAAGGAGCACCGCGGACACCCAGCTTCCGTCATCCTCTGAATCAAGTCAGTCCTTCAGCTCAATTCAGCCTGGTCTGAGTAACAACGGCCCCAGGGAAATGGGGCTCCTTGGGGCCTCAATTGATGATTTGTGTAAAACGCTGATCCCTTTCACTGAGCGACTTAGTTTTGAAGCGCCATCGATTTGATTTCGCAAGAGCAAGAAGCCGCCGCCGCAATTTCAATCGTGCTCGGAAGATCCTGGATTTGACGAGCTCGGGGGTAATTTTCATAGCCTTAGCTAACTCCCTGCTCGTCCAGCCTTCCCCTTTCTGCAGGATGAAGGTGTATTTAAGCGTTGGATGCAAGGTATCCAGAATCTTGGTGGCCAATTCTTTCGTCATGTATTGTCGCTCGGGATCCGCGCGCAAATCCCTTGGCTCTGTGTTCGCCTCATGGCCATCCAATTTCCCGTCTTCATTGGCAGAGGGTGCCACTTCTTCTGGCTGACGTTTGCGCAACATCATCAGCGCCTCATTGATTGCAATGCGGACCAGCCACGTCGAGAACTGCGAATTTCCTTCGAATTGCTGAATCTTGCCATACGCTTTGCAGAAGACATTCTGCAAATTGTCCTCTGCGTCCTCGCGATTCTTCAGGATCTTGAAGGACATCCCGTAGACCCGGTGAGAATGCCGGCGCACGAGCTCCCCGAAGGCGGTACGACTTCCAGCACGCGCGCTAGCGATAAGCGTTTGTTCCGAATTTACGATCTGGCTGTTTATCACGGCGATATCTCCTGTTCGGCTGGCCAGCTTGAACTCAGCCGTTGTCCCCATCAGGTATAGGAGGAGCGAGAAGCACTGGCAATACAGCTCACGCTGTACGAAATTGAACAAAATCTCGTATGTCAGGCGAATTCTCTAGGGCAGCATCGATGGAGGTCCCAGCAGAAGCGTCAAAAAGAAAATAGGGCGAGGCAACCATCGCCTCGCCCTACTTCCCAATTTGGCTTCGCAATTTGGGTTAGGTTACATTTTCCGTTCAGGACTAGCCTTCTGCAAGCGATGTACAAGCGCCCTTCCGGATTCAGGGGACTCATACTTCGGCTCAGTGATGATGAGCGCCGCCGTCGCATCAGGGCCATATAGGCGATGGTTGGCATCATTGTCTGGACGAAGCGTCGAGCCCTCTAAAGACACGCCGGCGAAAATCCCGCGCGCTCGCGAGTAACTGAGCATTTCTGCACGCATGTAGGCGTCTGTATCGGCTGAGGCGGTCCGGCCCTTCGGTCCGGCCGCTATAGAAACATCGCCGCCGAGCTTAACCTTGCTATGTAGCAAACTCTCAGCGCCTCGATTGTTCATCACCAGGATCACGAAGTCGGTGGCTTCTGCACCAATTTGCAATCCCGCGCTGCCGCCTTCCAGGGCGTACATCGCTGGGGCGCCCCATGGCCCCCTGAAGTCTTTGCCCGTGCGGCAAACCATCGTGCCGCGGCCGTAGCTGCCTCCAACGACGAAGGCGGCCTTCAGAACGGATGGCATGACCACCACGCAGCGAGCCTTGTCGAGCAGGTCTTGAGGAATGTCATCTGGAATATCAAGGATCTCTTGAATGACTGTGCCGGCGTTCTGCAAACGATTGTTTTCATCCTTTGCATTTTCGTCCCCTGCACTCCATGCGAATGAGAGGGGCGCCAACATGAGCGCACCCGCAAGAATTGCCACCATACGAGTCATAGATGTATCCTCCATCTTCTTTTTGTGATTTGTATTACCTATCTGGGTTCTAAGTTCCGCGCCTGTCGGCCACCACCACCACCACACCGCTTAAGAGAGCGAAAGCTCCAAGAATCGGAGGAAGAGGAATGGTGTGATGTTCTTCCTTCGTTGCCTGAATGGGACCGATGTCTACGACCTTATTCTGTGTCGTGTAGCTGAAGCCCTGATATGCCAGCGCCAAAAGCCCGATGGCGATCAGTGCCATTCCGAGGATTGTTCGTCCGCTCATAGTGTCTCCGTACTCGCGAGCCGAAATTTGTTCAGCCCATGATCGCTGATGGAGAAAACGCGAGACCCATTCACTTAAGTCCGGCGCAGGAGATGGCTGACAAGCGATACAAGGAAAAGGACCAGAAAGATGTAGAACAGAATCTTCGCGACCCCTGCCGCGGCCAGCGCGACCCCTGAGAAACCAAGCACCGCCGCAATAATCGCCACGACAAAGAACCCCAATGCCCAACGTAGCATCACAACCTCCTCATGTTTCTTGTGCGGATTTTCGTTGGCCCTGAATCGGGCGTCTTGCTTGGTTTCTGTGTTCGAGAAACCCGCCACGATTCGGTTCCTTTGTAAGACAGGGGCGCAGCAACCTCCATACTGTGGAACCCTTATCGGTCCCCAAGGAATCCTGTAGCCCCAGCGGAATTCACTCAATCTGCTCCGCTTTTCGCAGATCTCTCAGTGTTTCTCTGTATGTACGCTCTTTAGATCGCGTGTTTCTCTTGTCTAGTTGGGTTCGGCGCGCTTCCCAGCGGGAGAAAGCCCGAGCCGATAGCCATTAGGAAAAAACCAAATATTAGGAGGCTGCAATGAATTGGGATCAGCTGGAAGGAAAATGGAAACAGCATTCTGGCAAAGTAAAGGAAAAGTGGGGAAAGCTCCCTGACGATGACCTCACGGTAATCCACGGCCGGCGGGAGCAACTGATTGGAAAGATTCAGGAACGCTATGGGGTCGTGAAGGAGGAAGCCGAGAAACAAGTGGATGAATTTTCCCGGTCCTTCCGAAGCGAAGAATCAACGCAACAAATACGCGAACGCGATGAAGAACTGGAAGATCGTTCAAACGCGCGAGAAAAGAAGCGCGGGGCTGGCCAGTCCTAATCGGAGGCAGTCTCACGATTCAACGTCAAATCCTCAATCTTCGAGTGAGTGAACTTCATCTTGCAGCTACCGCATTCCAGCGCCCAGGCAGGCATTTGCACACCATGCCAACCATGCTCGCTATTTTCGGCTGGAGGTATACGCCTAAACCTATATGAATCAACGCGCAATAGTCCATGGGGCGGTCGAGTGCGCGCGGCAGAGGAATTGCTTTGCCGTTCTGCCAGCGCGGAGCGGCCTCAATGGCGATTAGACTGGCTGTACAGCTCCACCTTGCCAAATTAGGTGGCAGGAGGATTTTACTAAACCTTGAATCTGCTCCATACTCGCGTCTATTGATGCTGTTAACTGAGGAATCGTGGCACGTAAAAACACGGCCTCGGAAGTGAGCCACCGGGAGAGATGAAAACAGGTCCGTGAAGCAAACTTCCATCCCTCTCGAAAACTCTCGGCTCCTGCGCGTCGTTGCCGCAGCGGTCGTCATCGCCACTCTCTATTTCGCTCGAGTAGTGTTCATTCCCTTGGCGCTAGCGTTACTTTTCTCGCTTGTTTTGACTCCTCCGGTAGCCTTTCTCGAAAGGATCAAGCTGCCTCGCGTGTTGGCCATCTTCCTGGTGGTCGTCGTTTTAGTTGGCTTGATGGGTCTAATCGGCTGGAAAACTTCTCAGCAATTTGTCGACTTAACAAGCCAGCTGCCCGCCTATAAGAAAACCCTGGAGGATAAAATTCAATCGCTGAAGGGGCCGAGCAGCCAGAGTCTCAATAAAGCCTCCGATACCGTCAAAGAACTCTCGAAAGAAATAGGCGCCGTGACTCCCGGCTCACCCGCACCGGCAAACCAAACGAAAAAGGCACCCTCAACTCCCGGGTCGTCACCATCTCGGCCGATGGCTGTAGAAGTAGTTCCTCCCGCTAACCCGCTTGAGTCCGTGGAGAATCTGCTCGGTCCGCTTGGAGCCGCCGGTGTGGTGGTCCTATTCACTGTCTTCATCCTCGCCGACCGTGAGGGTTTGCGTAATCGCCTCATTCGATTGGCGAGTGGGGGCCGTTTGAATCTTATGACTCAAGCCCTTGATGAGGCGACGCAGCGAATCAACCGATATCTGTTGCTGCAATTACTGGTCAACTCAGGCTATGGCCTTCTGATTTTCACGGCATTGCACTTCATTGGAATTCCGAATGCCGCGTTGTGGGGCGTTGCCGCGGCCGTCCTTCGCTTCTTACCTTATATTGGAGCACCGATGGCGGCGCTGATGCCGATTGTATTGTCTTTAGCCGTTTTCCCTGGGTGGGGCCACGCTTTCGCGACGGCGGGTCTTTTCCTCGTTCTTGAGTTAGTAGTAGCGAATGCTGTTGAGCCCCTTCTATATGGGGCACATGTCGGCTTGGCGCCGATGGCCATTTTAGTTGCCGCTGTCTTCTGGACCTTAATTTGGGGATTTGCCGGCCTTGTACTTTCCACTCCTTTGACGGTCTGCTTGGTAGTGATGGGACGCCACGTCCCGAGCCTGAGTTTCCTCAATGTTCTTCTCGGGGATGAGCCAGTACTGCCGCCCCATGCCCACTACTATCAGCGCCTTCTTGCCGCTGATCAAAACGAGGCCAGGCAAGTCCTGGAGCAATGCCTCAAGGAAAAGTCGCTGGAAGAACTCTACGACTCCGTCGTAATTCCAGCCTTGATTCTGGCCGAGGAAGACCGGCATCGCCACGGACTTGACGAAACGACGCAGACATTCATTTATCAAAGTACTCGGGAGATCATCGAGGAACTAGCTGAGACTCCCATTGAACCGTCAATGGAAGGGACAACTGAGAATTCGCCCGAGCTTTCTAGCAGCGAGATCGAAGGCACGAGTCCCGTAGAGGTTCTCTGCATTCCAGCCCGAGACGAAGCAGACGATGTCGTAGGGATGCTCCTTGCTCAGCTCCTAGCGAGGAATGGACAACACGCGCAAAGCATTTCGATTGGTGCAACGGCCGAGATGTTGTCGCAGGTGGCGGAGTTGAACCCTGAGATAGTCTGCATTTCAGCTCTGCCACCATTTGCCGTGAATCATGCGAGAGCGTTGTACGCAAAATTGCGGACCCAGGCGCCGAATTTGTTCATCGCGCTGTGTCTGTGGCATTTCGAGGGAGATGCTCAGAAGGCCGTAAATCGCCTGAAGCTAAGCAAACGTCACGGCTTCTTTACGACTCTACCCCAGGTCCTGCAGCACATCGCTTTTCGTACGGGCAAAGTTACGTCCGGCCGTGCGCAACTCTAGATCTGTACACGGTTAATTCCCATCCCCTAACCCTTTCCCTGTATGGCTCGTCGAGGCTAGAAAGTGTTTATGGTATCTGTGGCGTGGCTCTCGGCGTTGTCATGAAATGAACGTCTCTGCGGCAGAATAGACAGAGTCGAGGATCTCAGGAGCCAGTGGCAAGTAAAAGCCCAACGGCGGCTCGACCCAGAAAGTGCGCTAACTGACCAAAAGGGGACAGATATTTCTGTGCCGACTTTTTTAGACTCGCCGATGCATTCAGGATTGGCTCAGATACCGCTCAAGAACGCACGGCCTTCGTTTGATAGGAGATACAAATGGAAATGAATCGTTTGAAACATCTTTACATCGAGGAACTGAAGGACCTGTATAGCGCTGAAAACCAATTAGTGAAAGCTCTTCCGAGGATGGCCAAGGCTGCGTCTTCCGAGGATTTGCGTGCCGGCTTTGAAACACACTGGGGCCAAACGAAGGAGCATGTTGCGAGGCTCGAGAAAATCTTCAAGGCTCTCGAAGAGAGCCCGAAAGGCAAGAAATGCAAGGGCATGGAAGGCCTCATCAAGGAAGGCGGCGAAATGATCGAGGAAGCTCCCGCGCCTGAAGAATTGGACGCTGGTCTTATCTCAGCCGCCCAGCGAGTGGAACACTACGAAATCGCCGGCTACGGTTGCGTCCGGACTTACGCCCATCTTCTCGGAGAAGACCAGGCAGTCTCGCTTTTACAACAGACACTCGATGAAGAGAAAGATACCGACACCAAGCTGACGCAGTTAGCGGACAGCATTAATGTCGGGGCCGCCGAATCCCATGAGTCCAGGGAAGGTAACACTCCGTCGAGGACGGCTAAGGCCGCTCGCGCCTAGTGAAGTTTTTGAGTAATACGCGTAACACAGCTCAAAAGGAGGAACAGAAATGAACGGAAGTTGGATTAAATCACCGCGGTTTCTATTGCCCCTGGGTTCTCTGGTGTTTGGCATCTCTCTGATGGCCACGCCGATTCTTGGGTTCCAAGATCCGCAGACACCACCGGATAACACCAAACAGAACAAAGATCAGACGAGCCCTACCGCGGATCAACAAAAGATGAATCCCGCGGACCGTGCCATCACGCGGAAAATTCGTAAAGCAATCCATGAGGATGCGAGTCTTTCCACGTATGCGCACAACGTTAAGATCATCACGCAGGACGGCAAGGTTACACTTCGTGGACCTGTGCGTTCTGAAGATGAGAAAACCAATATCGAAGCCAAGGCAATAGCCGTGGCGGGACAAGGCAACGTAACCGATCAACTTGAAGTTGCACCTTCAAACTAACCGGGCAGAAATCGAATTTAGTTGGAATACAAAGGAGAAAGACTAATGTCTAGCAAAAAAGTAGGTGTATTCGGAATTTACTCCACTCGCGTTGCGGTCGAAAATGCCACAGATTCACTGATCCGAGCGGGGTTCCCGGCCGCGGATATTTCCGTTCTGTTGCCGGAGAGCCTTGGCGGTCCCAAGGACATGGGAACGGAAAAGACGACCAAAGCGCCGGAGGGAACGGCAGCGGGAGTGACCACGGGAGGTGTCATCGGCGGCGCCCTAGGTGTGCTGGCGGGCGTCGGCCTTTTGGCGATCCCGGGCCTCGGTCCCTTTATTGCTGCAGGGCCAATCATGGCCGGGCTTGCGGGACTGGGTGTTGGAGGAGCAGTAGGAGGCGTTACCGGTGCCTTCATCGGCATGGGTATTCCTGAATTCGAAGCGAAACGGTACGAAGGCCGCCTGCAAAAGGGCGGAATTCTCCTCTCGGTGCATTGCGATACATCCGATGATATCAAGCGTGCCAAGGAAGTGCTGAAAGCTACAAACGCGGAAGATGTTTCTTCCACGGGAGAAGCCTCTGTTGATCACAAGCAAACGGACCGCGAAGCGGCCGCTAGGGCTGGACGCTGACCTGATTCACTTAGAGGAGGAAGTCTTTTCGAGACTTTATCCTTTTCGTCCCAAGACGTGTATCGCAAAAATCCAGTCTAATTGTTTAAGGGAGAGTGCTCACCATGACCAGAGAAAGCAAGACAGGAACGATCCTAAGCTTCGTGTTGGGTGCTGCTGCGGGTGCGGTGACTGCTTTACTGCTTGCGCCCAAATCTGGAGCCGAACTTCGAGGCGAAATTGCAGAGGGCATAAACGATGGGGTCAGCCAAGTACGCAGTTCGGGCAAAGACCTAAAGCACCGAGCACAAAAACTGGTGAACTCAGCAAAGGCCAGCGTAGAAGACGCTGTAGATGCCGGGCAGGTCGCTTACGACCGGGCGAAGAGCGCGTGAGCTGTCAAGAACTCAGCAGGTAATTTGTTGATCGCGGCCGACAGTCGACTGTCCCAACGACAAGAGTATCGGGGACAGAAAATATCGGCGGTACGGAAGTGTAGGGGCGCATCGGGGCGGCCGCAAGCCACGCCTGATGTACTGAGATTGAAAAGGAGCAAGCAAATGAAAACACTCACGAGAAGGCACGCCAAAGACGAAAAGCTCTTATTCAGTATGGGGGAGTCAATCGGATCAACGCTGGGCACGATCGCTAGGCGAGCCCATGCAGTTCAGAAAGCTCTGTCCAGAAGTCCCGTCTCCCGGACAGTCAAGCGCGAAGGCAGAAAGCTCGTAAAGAAAAACAAGAATGCAGGGAGCAAGGCAAGCCGGCGCCGTTCGCGGCGCCTAACTTCATCCGTCAAGCGGGCCGGACGCGCAAGATCCAAGACATAGAACGATCCCGGCCGTGAAGTGACCTCTGCGTGGAAACAGACCTCACGGCGATCTGTTCCCAGTCGTTCCCAATAGCGAGAACAGGAACAACTCTGTGGCGTTAGATTAGGCGGAGGAATTGTTACGGCTCAACTCGTAACCGTAAATAAGAAGGGCGCTTAGAGGATTTTCCTCTCAAGCGCCCATGGTTGCGGGGGTCAGATTTGAACTGACGACCTTCGGGTTATGAGCCCGACGAGCTACCAGGCTGCTCCACCCCGCGTCATTGATACTACGCGACTTGCCGTTCTTCTGCAACCGCACCCGCGTCAGGTGCCCGATAAGTGCCCAGAATTCGAGCACGCTGACGCTCAAACTGCTCCATGTGCTCAGCCAAGACGTGCGCATAAATGTTCAGAGTTGTTGAAATGCTGCCGTGCCCGAGAATCTTGGA
>JBARCY010000422.1:0-5491 GCA_049794595.1 Candidatus Acidiferrum sp. | reverse complement strand
CGTCTCTCCGGGCGTTTGGCGGGGCTCGAGTTTGGCCTGACGCCAGACGGAGAACCGATCATTACGCGTGCTGTTGGCACCCAGGAGATCTATTCCATGGATTGGCGCCCGAAGTAGTACAGCCTTTGCATTCGATCAAGAGTCAGGCGTTGGCCTGAGTTCATCACTTCAGATGCCGCCTCCAGAAAGCCGGTCATGTCCGCCCGATGTAGCGATGTAGCGAGAGTTGCCGACCACACACCCGGAACTCAAAAATCAGACAGGCGCTGGGCTCAATGAGCGCGTTGGCCTGTTTGTGACAATCCAAAAAGCCCACTTTGAAACTTACAGAGCATTGAAGAGCTAGCGGGACGTGGCACCGAATCTGACCTGGCCCAGTTTCCCCGGATGGACTAGCTGTCGAATTCGTGCGCTTGCCATCTGAGTGTGGAATATACTTGCGCGATCGTTAGGTGAATGCCGCGGAATAGCAGATTGATTCCGCCTAGAATGGTCTCTCAATGACAGAGTCCGGATTCAGGTTCCCGGTGAAAGTGTTCCTTCCGTGCGAGCCGATTTCGCGCTATGTGTCCCACTACGGCTTGCGGCAGGGTAAGTCAGAAGATTGTGTCGTGCTGCGTCCAATCTACGCGCGCACTCAGCAGACTTTGGAGTTTTACCTCCTTGACCGCTACCAGATTCGTGGGCCGGAGGGGACATGGACAGCGCCCAAGATCCTGCTCGTCGGACCGAGTACGAAGGTCAAGGGTGATCTGATTTATCCAAGATCGGTACGAACGTTTACGATTCATTTCCACCCTGCAGGCCTGCATGCCCTCTTTCGCATTCCAATTCATCCACTAGCCGACAAAGCTCTGCCTGGGGATAGCGTTCTGGGTCGAGAAGTCTCTCATCTGTTGAACCGGCTGCAGAATACCGTCTCGGTCCAGGAGCTTGCGGACGCAGCAGATGAATTTCTGTTACGACAACTGCGCCGGACAATCGAGATTTCACCGGTTGAGCTGGCGGCCAGATGGGTGCGCCGAAGGCATGGAAAGGTAGACTTGGCGCTCTTGGCCCGCCAATGCAATCTGAGCCTGCGACAGTTTGAAAGACAGTTTCGCGAATGCGTGGGAGTTGCGCCGAAACTGTTTTCGAGGGTGGCGCGCCTTGAATTTGCCGTGCTGAGAAAGCAAACCAATCCGGGTCTTTCCTGGACGGAGGTTGCTTCAGGCGCCGGCTACTTTGACCAGGCGCACCTAATCCGAGACACGCACCTGCTGGCAGGCGCCGCTCCTCAAAAACTGCTCGTTTCGCTGCCGGATGCGGACTTTCATCCGATCGAGCCTGTTTATCGCGGTCAACTCGGGCACCAGTCTGAAATGTCGCATTTTTACAATTCTCCGCAGGAAACCTCCAATAGACTATGGCGGTGAAGTCGAGTAGCTGCGCTCGTCGAGGTACCGCAGCCAGTTAAATCGGCAGATTTGTGTCGCAGTGCGGTTCATACATCGGGAGAATTGTCGTGGACGACAAGGCGAAAATTGTAGCGCTCGTTCGATCTCTGGAGAACATCTGGAATCGTCACCGGTTGGAGGATCTGAGCACAATACTGGCCGAGGATGCGGATTGGGTGAATGTTGTGGGCATGTGGTGGAGGGGGCGCGGTGAAATCGTCAAAGCCCATGAGGCGCTGCATGCAGGAATGTTCCGCGAAACCGCGATGGAGCAAAGCGATCCTGAGGTTCGAATGATTGCGAATAATGTAGCCATTGCCACGTTGACTGTAAGGATGGGCGACTACGTAACACCCGATGGACGACGCATGAGCGGAGTGGTCGACCGCCTGACTCTGGTTACCGTGAAATCGGATGGCGAATGGCGGATTTCCAACGGCCACAATACTTCGATCGATCCTCACGCCGTTCCTCACGATCCGGTCAGACGCAGATAGCCCCGGCGATGCTGTGGATAGCGTTCTCTGGAGGGATCTTATGAACACTCTCAGCACACTTAGCACTCAATACCCCCAAACGCATCGAGAAGGCATGCCCGCTAGAGCTGGCGGCTTGAAGAAAACCGTGTCCTGGGTGGTCTTCGGGTTGATGGCGTTGGTGGCATTCCTGTTCACCAGTATTCCCATGATGAGTCCAGCGCATCCGCTTCATAGCCTGCTGTATTCGCAGCGTTGGCTTCTCTTCCCCCACATCGCCGCGGGATTAGTCGCGCTGGTAATAGGTCCCTTGCAATTCTCTTCGTGCTTGAGGCAGAGAAATATTGCCCGGCACAGGTTGCTGGGCAAGACCTATCTCGGTGCGGTGCTTGTGGCCGGCGTGTTGGGACCTGTTCTCGCCTGGCACTATCCCGCGTTTTTTCGGTACAGCGCCACAACGCAAGCGGGAGCATGGATTGTTTGCACAGTTACTGCGGTGATTGCCGCACGCAGAGGGAAGATTGAGCAGCATCGCCGGTGGATGGCCCGTGGTTATGCGGTTGGACCGGTGGTTTTTGTCATGATCCGAGCTCTCAGTCACCTTCCTGGTCTGAACCACTTGAGCGTTGAGGCAGGCAGCTATTCCGTGATTGTTTATGCGATAGTTTCACTCGTTTTTGCGGATCTGATAACGGATTGGAGAGAAATTGCGGGTCGAGGTGTGCGCTTGGGCAAAGCGGTCTCTGTTGAAACTGCCCGCTGAACAAGATGGGGACGCGATTGTTGACTGTGCAGATCGTGCTCCGCATCATTCAAGATTATTGTGGAAGGGACCACACATGAATCGGCGAGATTTTGTCAGCACTGTATCTCTGGGTCTGGCGGCGGGTCTTCCAGTTTTTGCCGAAAATGGTCTAGGCGGTGTCATGGCCGGTAACCCCAACGCGAATGTTACTGGCCCAATCTCCAGCCGGACGACAAGCCCTACTGGCCGGCTGGAATTTGCGTCGGCGCTGGAAGCTGCTGACGCGATTCGCAAAAAACACATTTCAT
Source organism: Candidatus Acidiferrum sp. (assembly GCA_049794595.1). Classification (GTDB taxonomy): domain Bacteria; phylum Acidobacteriota; class Terriglobia; order Acidiferrales; family UBA7541; genus Acidiferrum. The sequence continues at coordinate 2,526 of JBARCY010000422.1, read as the reverse complement.
CTTTCGAGCTGACGCAGCAAACCTTCGCGCGGATCGACAAATACAATCCGCAACTGAATGCGTTTGCCTATCAACTTCGCGAAGACGCGCTCGCGCGGGCGAAGCACGCGGATGAAGCGCAGGCAAGAGGGAAATCGCTCGGCGTCCTTCACGGCGTGCCAGTTCACGTGAAGGAAAGTTTTGCGGTGGCGGGGCATCCTTGTACTTGGGGAATCCCGCCTTTGAAAGACTCGAAGGCCCCAAGCGACTCGGAGGTGGTTGCGCGGTTCCGGGGCGCGGGCGCCGTGCTGATTGGAGCGACGAATGTTCCGCTCGCGCTGGGCGATTGGCAAAGCTACAACCAGATCTATGGCACAACGAACAATCCGTGGGATGTGAAGCGAACGCCGGGAGGATCGTCCGGCGGGACGGCCGCAGCACTGGCTGCGGGCCTCGGCTATTTAAGTGTGGGCAGTGACATTGCGGGATCAATTCGCGTGCCAGCGCATTTCTGCGGTCTGTACGGGCACAAGCCGACGCTGGACCTGGTCGACATGCAGGGGCACTTGCCGGGCGGGCAGCACGAAAATCCAGGTTTCTCAACTCTACTGGGCGCAGGCGGGCCGCTGGCGCGCAGCGCGGAGGATTTGCTGGCAGCGCTGCGTTTTCTGGGCGGTCCGGCGGATTACTCCACAAAAGCGTGGAAATGGGAACTGCCCGCGGCGCGACACGAGAGCTTGCGGGAGTTTCGCATCGGCTACGTGCTGGACGATCCTTATTGTCCAGTGACTCCGGAGACCAAAGCACTCCTGGAGAATACGCTCCAGAAACTTGAGAAAGCCGGGACCAAGTTGAAACCGGGCTGGCCCGCAGGATTCAAGATTGAAGAGCTGTGCCAGAATTTCAATTTTCACCTGGATGCGTTCATGTTCAGCGTTGCGCCGGCAGAGCAGCAAGAGGTGGAGCGGAAAGAAGCGGCGGCGAGCGGCAAAGTAGTGCCGGGCCTGGCGAGCTTTGCCGACTGGCAGCAGCAAAACTTCCGGCGGCTGGGATATCGCGCGCAGTGGCAGAATTACTTCGATGAGGTTGACGTGTTCCTCTCTCCCGTGGCTTTCACAACCGCGTTTCAACATGACCACAGCGAACCGCACGAAAAGCGCACCATTGCGACGGTAAACGGGCCGCGCGCCTACAACGATATGTCGCGCTGGATTGCCCCTGCGACGCTGACTGGATGTCCAGCCACAGTAGCCCCGATCGGGCGTGGCGAAGGCGGTTTGCCTATCGGCCTGCAAATCATGGGAGCGTACTGGGAAGACGCCACGCCGATTGCTTTTGCGAAACTGCTGGCACAGGTCCTGGGCGGATTTGTGGCGCCTCCCGGTTACGAGGGGTAGGCGCAGCAATGCATGGGCAACCAGCGGGCTAGTATTGCGCGGACCGATAGTGCGTCTGGTTGATCGGGAATTCCCGTCCTCTGGTTTACCCTTCGCTGATTGCGGGTGAATCACGGACCATCCGGAAACTGGCGACTTACCTGATCGACGTGCCCTCGGAAGTGAAAGAGTCGGCCTTTTGTACTAATTCCACTGACAGAGACTACATCGGTTGCTCGGGCGTTGAGGGTTCTAAAAGCTCCCTTTCCTGCCCTTCGTCTGTGGCCTCGTTCTCCCAGGCGATTCCGAGAAAAACGTACTGGTACCAAGATTTTTTCTCCTTTTTTCCCTTCTCGATGTTCCTTAAATAAGTGAGGGGCGTCGTTTGGCATTTCTCTCCCCACCTAGGACCTGTCCGACGAATCAAAATAGTTTCTTACTTTTTCCCGTCTGGATGTTCCTTATATAAGTAGGGAGCTGAGACAGGGAGTTCGCTTCCAGCCTGGGACCCTCCGGGGGATTAAAGTTTTTTCTCACTTTTTCCCGTCTGGATGTTCCCTTGTAAGTAGAGGCGGCTCGGTGGACTTTTTATGCTGAAGAGACTCGCTACGGTTTCTTGTAGGTCAGTCGGAAAGTTTTTTTCTTACTTTTACCGTTTTCGAAGCCTCTTTAATAGTAGAGGACCCAACGATGCCAAGAAATTTCCGGGGCCTTCCGCAGGGCGGAATGGTGAAGCGTGCATGAAAGACACAGATCACCCTTTCCGTCACCCTCGCGTTCACCATGGCGATCAAGTAAAACCCCGAAGGAGAGGAAGTTGCACACGACAGAATGGGCAAAATGGCCGCGGGATGGCACCGTGTTGGGCTGGAGCGACCCCACTTTCGCACACGATTGCGTGGCCAAAGTGAATCGTGGGTCGCTCCAGCCCAACAAGAAACTTCGTGCGGTCCGCGCGCGGCGAGAATTTAGGCGAAGCAGGTGCAGAAGGCAGGAATTACCCACTGCAACTTTGTCTTCACCATCTTCTTCGCGCTGGAATGTGCGTGAGTCCCGCGAAAGCGAGGAAATAAACGACACGAGTATGAGAAGAGTGACACAGAAAAAAACACCAGAACGGGCGGGAGCGACCCCACATTGTGCGGCTTTCAGCCGCCCAAAACGTCGTGGG
>JBARCY010000421.1:0-11982 GCA_049794595.1 Candidatus Acidiferrum sp. | reverse complement strand
ACAATGCGTGATCCACTGACTAGAGCGTCTATCAAGATCCATGCAAAGCCCATGCTGTCAGTTTTAGAATTAATTTAGCAAACGTAGAGATGGCTTGGATTTCTTGCTCTTCGATTATGATTCTCTGCTGTGTGAATGGTCTCAGCGATATCCCGATTCTGGAATATTTCAAATGCTTCCGCTGATTGGGACGTTGTAACGCCCTCCAGACGTGGGTCGCTTGATAAGCGGTGCGAGTTGCAGTTTTGGCGCGTTAAAACGATTTAGCTCATCTTCACGATTTCATATTTTGTTACTTTGTCGATCGCTGAAGTTGTTGAAAACAAATTAAGAATTCAAGGTTCAGATTGGTATGAGGCTTGCAATTCCTTTTGCCGCAGAAGCGGTCCTGTGCCGCGTCACAAAAATGGATAGTTTATTTTGCCCTGTTCGCCGCGCACCCAACTGGAGGATTCTAAATGTTAAGTAAGCGATCGCTGCTCGTGGTCGGTCTTATGTTTGGTTTGTTGGCTCTCGTACCCTCAACTCTGTTTGCCCAGAACGCGTCCACTGGTCAAGTCGTTGGAACTGTCACAGACTCTTCGGGGGCCGCCGTCGCTGACGCGACGGTGACTCTGACGGACCGTACCACGAACATTGCCAGAGCGGTGTCGACCAACGAGAACGGCAGATACATTCTTGTTGACGTGCCCTCCGGGAATTACAATGTCGCCATAAATAAGCAGGGATTTCGCGTTTCAAAGTTCAACAACCAAACGGTGAGCGTCGGGTCAACTGTGACTCTCAACGTCACCCTGGAAGTTGGCTCCGTCGCGCAGAGCGTTGAAGTCACGGCTTCCAACGCCGACCTCCAGACGTTGAACGCCACCGTCGGTAACACGGTTTCCGGCACAGCGTTGAATTCACTCCCTAGCATCAGCCGCGACGCGGCTACTTTCTTTACCCTGCAGCCCGGCGTGGCTCCTGATGGCAGCGTCGCCGGCGTGGCGATGGATCAGAATTCCTTCTCGCTCGACGGTGGCCAGAACACGAACGATATGGATGGCAGCATGAACATCTATACCCCGAGCTTCGCTGGCGACCCGACGGGCGGCCTCATCCAGAATCAAACCACAGGGAACCCGGGTGGTGGCCCCTCCGGTGTTATGCCCACCCCCATCGATAGCGTCGAAGAGTTCAAAGTCAGCACCACCAACCAGACGGCGGATTTTAACAGTTCGGCTGGTTCGGAAGTTGCCATCGTAACGAAGCGCGGCGGCAATGCCTGGCACGGCACGGCCTACGAATATTATTTGGACAACAACTGGTCTGCCAACACCTTCAACAATAACGCTTCCGACGTAGCCCGGCCCAGCTACCACTACAGCAGGTTTGGCTTTGCCGGTGGTGGTCCCGTCATTCCCAAGCAGATTCTCGGCGGCAAAACCTACATCTTTGCCAACTATGAGGGCTATCGCTTCCCTCAATCAGAATCGATTACCAGAGACGTTCCAACCGCTTCCATGCGTTTGGGACTCCTCTACTTCGGTGGTCAATACTACAACTTGAACCCCACGGCCGTGACTTTCAATGGCACAACCTATCCGGGAACGACCCTCGACCCTAGAGGCATCGGAATCAACTCCCAGGTTGCACAGATGTGGTCGACGATGCCGCTGCCCAATAATCTGAGCGGCTGCTCGGGCGGACTTTCTCTCTGCGACGTTAATTCGTCCGGCCTCGGCAATGTTGGCACTTTCACGGGCAACGTAGGCCTTCCTCAAACCAGCAACTTTGGCGTCGTTCGAATAGACCACGACTTCAGCTCCAAGTGGCATTTCATGAGCAGCTATCGTTATTACCATCTTCTCCGCGCTACCGATAGTCAGGTTGACATCGCTGGCGGAACGCCTACCACGCTCTCCGGTCGGCCTCAGGTACCGTGGTTCTATGTGGCCGCTTTGACCACCAACATCACCACCAACACCACAAACGACATTCACTATAGCTTCCTGCGAAACTTCTGGCAGTGGGGCTCCGCGGGTGACCCGCCTCAACTTCCCGGGTTGGGCGGCGCGCTTGATCCGTTTGGCCAGTCGCAAACCCAGACGCTCTCTCCGTACAACGTTGACACTCAGAATACCCGCCAGCGTTTTTGGGACGGCAAAGACAATATGATTCGCGACGACGTGAGCAATCTGCACGGCAATCATCTTTTCCAGTTCGGCGGCACCTATGAGCGCAACTGGGACTTTCACCAGCGCACGGACAACGGCGGCGGAATCAACTATCAGCCTGTCTATGAGCTCGGTATCGCAAGCAACTCTGGAATCAACATAACCCCTAATATTCCCTCGACAGTCGCCACTGGGGACGACATTAACTTCGGACGCGACTACGTCGCCGCGCTCGGCATTGTGTCGATCGCGCAAACCGTTTACACTCGCAGCGGCCAGCAACTTACCTTGAATCCTCCCCTGACGCCGGCTCAGGACAAAAGCGTCATTCCCTTCTACAACGTCTATTTTAGTGATTCCTGGCGCATGAAGCCGACCTTCACCCTTACCTACGGTTTGGGCTGGACTCTCGAGATGCCTCCGGTCGAACAGGAAGGACGCCAAATCTCTCTCGTGGATCAGTCCGGCCAGCAAATTAACGCCCAGGCGTATCTCAACGCCCGCCAAGCCGCCGCTCTACAGGGCCAGGTTTACAATCCCGAACTCGGTTTCGCTCTCGTCGGCAACACCGACGGCGGTGACAAATACCCCTATAATCCATTCTATGGCTCATTCAGCCCGCGTATCGCTGCAGCATGGAATCCGAGCTTCAGCGACGGAATTCTTGGCAAAGTTTTTGGACCGGGCAAGAGCGTCATCCGCGGCGGCTATAGCCGAATCTTCGGCCGTCTGAACGGCGTCAATCTCGTGCTGGTGCCGCTGCTCGGCACCGGGCTCATGCAGCCTGTGCAGTGCGTTGACCCACAGAGTCCGACCGCGGGCAACGGTACGTGTGCGGGGACCGGCAACTCCACCGCGGCTAACGCTTTCCGCATTGGCACGGATGGTTTGAGCGCCCCGCTTCCGACTCCTAGTGCAACTCTTCCTCAGCCTGACTTCCCGGGCTACAACGCGATTGCGGGAGCTACCGGCGATGTCTTGGATCGTAATTTCCGGCCCGACGAATCGGACCAGTTCGACCTCACCATTCAACGTCAGTTGAACAGCAGAACCTCGATCGAAGTCGGTTACATCGGCCGCTTAATTAGGCACGAATATCAGCCCCTCAATATCAACGCTGTTCCTACCATGATGACGCTGGGCGGGCAGACCTTCGCCAAAGCCTACGCTGGCATCGAGACGGGCCTAGGGTGCGCTACCTCGTACGCTGCTTGCGGCGCAAACGTTCCTCAGCAAGCGACAGGTGAGACAAAAGCTGCGTACCAATCCGCTCTGATGGCCTATGCCAATACGTTCACACCGCAACCCTTCTTCGAGAACGCGCTCGCAAATACGGGCTACTGCAGCGGGTTCAGCAGTTGCACGGCGGCCGTCGTCTTTAATGAGGGCGGTGGTCTTGGAACTGGGAACTTGCTCACCCAGAGCGTGTGGAGCTTGTGGAGCGACCTCGACCAGGGGGATGCTACTTGCAGCGCAACGCAGGCATGTGGCTTCAATTTCGCCCGCACCATGGAAAACAGTCCCATCACCGGCTCCGCTTTCGGTGGCAGCGGGCAGATGACTTCCGGCATCGCCGTCAACGCCAGCGTTGGATACGGCAATTACAACGCGGGCTTCATCACTCTCAAAATGGCCGATTGGCACGGCCTGACCCTGCAACAGAACTTTACTTATAGCAAGGCTCTGGGCACGGTGAGCGTGGTTCAGGCCAGCAGCGAGTTCACCTCCGTGGATCCTTACAACGTTGGCGCAGGCTATGGCGTACAACCCTTTGACCGCAAATTCGTGGACAACGTATTGTTGGTTTACCAACCACCCTTCTTCGTCGGACAGCAAGGCCTCAAGGGACGTCTTCTCGGCGGCTGGTCGTTCTCCCCGATCTTCACTACTGGAAGCGGCTTGCCCCTTGAACTCAACACTGCCAACGGGGATGGTCAGTCTTTCGGCGAAGCCGATGCCGTAAACTTTTTCGACGATTCCAACGACGTCCTGACCTGCGCCAACAACTTCGGAAGCTCGCGGCATAATGGCGTTACCGGCTCTGGCGGCATTGGCGCTTCTGGGAACATCAACATGTTCGCCAACCCCCAAGCCGTTTTCAACTGCGTCCGTCCTGCAATCCTGGGTATCGACTCCGGCAGCGGCGGCGCGGGCGTACTTCGCGGCATGCCCTTCTGGAACGTCGACTTCCAGATTCGCAAGAACATTCATATCAATGAGCGTTTCAGCCTTGAACTCCAGTCCATATTCACCAACGTCTTCAACCATGTCCAGCTCGGCGACCCGTTCTTGAGCCCTGCTGCACCTGCGTCTTGGGGCGTTCTTAACAACCAGATCAACGATCCGCGCTCCATCGAAATCGGCGGACGCATCCGCTTCTAACTTCTCCCGGCCGTTTCTTCAAACCAGCCGCAAAAACGGGGAAGGCCACATCGGCCTTCCCCGTTTTCTTTTTCGGTCAGCTTTGCGAGATATTCGACGGCCAATCCGATTAGCCGCTATGCAACCCTTCTCCGCGTATCGAGGCGCGTCTCTCTACGGAAGATCCTTGCTAAGTCTCTCCACTGTGCCTTTTGATTCCGTGACCGGAGGATTGTTCAAGTACTTCCCAAAGAACACCAGGTATCTCTGCCACCGATCCTGAATGTGTCGCGGCTCGACGAATCCGTGATTTTCCCGCGGATAAGTCACATACTCCACCGGCACATGCTTCTCAGAGAGCGCTTGATAAAACTCCTCCGCCTGAGCAATCGGCACCCGCGTATCTGCCTGCCCGTGCAAAATCATCGTGGGCGTTTTTACGTTGGTAACGAACTTCATCGGCGAATGATCCCAGTACTCCTGAAAATTGTCCCACGGCGCCTTCATGCCCAAAAACATCGTCAAGTACCGGTGAATATCCGTCTGCGAGTACATGGAATAAAGATCCGGCAGCCCCGCTCCCGGCGAAATCGCCTTGAACCGGTCCGTCTGTGTGTCGATCCACATGGTCATAAACCCCCCATACGACCATCCGAACGCGCCCAGCCGTTCCGCATCAGCCCAACCCTTATCCACCATCGCCTGCACTCCGCTCATGTCATCCTTATAATCTCCGTCTCCCCAATCGTTCTGGTTTGCAGTAGCAAATTTTTCTCCGCGTCCCGTCGACCCGCGAAAGTTCGGCTGCAACACCATGTATCCATTGGCGGCCATGGTCTGCTCCGTCGTGCTAAACGACAGCAGCGAAGCTCCCGTCGGCCCTCCGTGCGGATTCAGCAAAAACGGAACCTTGCGTGTCCCATCAAAGTCGACGGGCTTGGTCACAATCCCATCGATCTCCATACCGTCTTTGCTGCTTTTCCAACGCACCACCTCGCTCGCTCCCAGTGCATACTCCGAGAGCCACGCGTTCTGGTTCGTGATGCGTTCCAGCGACCCAAAACTCAAATCACTTCGGAACACGTCATCCGGATGAGTCGGATCGCCGAGCGTCCCCACCGCTGTCTTCCCATTCGCGCTGATATCCGCAACACTCGCCACTTCCGTTGTCCCCGTAAGCGCACGGATCGTTCCCGTCTCCACGTCTGCCGCAAACACTCGCAATGCCTCATGGTCGTCGCTGCTAAAGAAAATCTCTTTTCCATCCGGCGACCAAATCGGTTCGCCGGCATTCAAATCAAATGACCCGCTTAGCTTCTTCGGCGCTCCTCCGCCAGCCTCAACAACAAACAGATTTTCTTTGTAAATCAAGAGCCCTGGGCTGCTCAGGTAGGCGATCCACTTTCCGTCCGGCGACCACCGCGCCGTGTGTGTTGGATCGGCTGATTCCACGAGTTTTCGTTCTGCTCCGCTCGTCACGTCCAGAATCCGCACCGTCTGCAGCGCGATGTCGTCAAGCCTCGGGGTTGGATTTGTCGTGAACGTGATGTGCGACCCATCTGGCGACCAGCGCCCGTCGCTTACCGTAAAATCCCCCTTGCTGATCTGCTTTTCTTCCGCCGTCGCGATGTTCCACGTCCAGAGTTGCGCCATTTTAAAATCATGGTCCACAACTACCGCATCATCCTTTTCCTTCAGCCGCTTTTCTTCCGACTCGTTCACCGGCGCTGTAGCCATCAGCGCCAGCGTCTTCCCGTCTGGCGAAAATTCAAACCCACGCACGCCGGATTTGTGTTTTGTCACCTGCCACGGCTCGCCCCCGTCCGCGTACATAAACCACACCTGCGGCTTCGCTTCCTTTTCTTCTCCCGCCTCCATCGTGAACGCCAGCAATTTCCCGTCTGGCGACCATGTCACATTCGATACGCTCTTTTCGGTCCGCGTGAATTGTCGCGCCGCGCTCGCCGGCCCCGCGGTCGGCACCACCCACAGATGCGTCACAAATTTCCACGCCTGCTCTTTCTCCGTATCGTTATCCGCCACCAGGTAAGCGACTCGCGATCCGTCCGGCGAAATTCGTGGAGAACTTACACGCGCCACGCGCAATGCTTCCGCTGAACCGAATAGTTTCTTCCCCTCCTTGCTCCGGGCGCTCGCGGCTTCCTTGCCCGAATCATCTTGACGAGCTGCGGCCCCGAGCGGCGCCAAGATAGCTGCTGCGATCAGAATCACGCGCGCTAGTTTCATCGTCGTAAGCTCCATCACCGTAAACCCTCCTCGCACAGGCAACATTCGTTTCTGCACTCCGTAACGCCGCGAAGTATATTGGCAACCTTTCGCTCGCGCAAGACACACGCGCAGCTCAAACACAGCATCGCGAGGGGAATTCACGCAGCCCAGCGGAGTCTCGGAACGCGATTTGTCGGATGCGAAAATGAAGTCAGAAAAAGAGGCCATAGCGCGCGCAGCAAGGTGACGATTCCGCATTTGAGCTCATTTACCGCCAGCATAGTCCGTGAGTTCACGCGCTGTGCCTTCGCATGGTTGGAAATACAGCCGAGGCCGAGGATATCACCCAGGAAGCCTTCCTCAAGGTCCTCCGCAAAATCCCCATCTTCCGGGGAGACTGAGATTGCAAAAATGATGGATTGGTCCATCGGAAATTCGAAGTCTCGGCTTCACCGAGCCTGCGCGCATCTGCGCAAGCTTCTGCAAGACGGCTTGAACCTGAATTGTATTCCACGCCCGCGAACCACCCAACCTGCACTCAACGCGTGAATCGACTCTCGATTAAAGGATGCCCGAACTCGGATCAATCTCTTCCACCACGTCTGCGCCCCGTTTATTCTTGCCGCAGTGCGATCACTGGATCCACACGGCTAGCGCGGCGCGCCGGCACAAAACTTGCCAGCAGCGCAGCCATAATCAGGAGAGGAATTGTCAGCGCGAAAGTCGATAGCTCCGCGGGCTGCATGCCTTCGACCAGTCGTTGCAAAACGCGTCCGGCCGCCAGAGCGGTCGCCGTGCCCAGCGCTACTCCCACGAGGATCATTTCGAGGCTTTCCCTAAGCACTAGCCACAACACACTGTTCGGCTGCGCTCCAAGTGCTATGCGTATTCCCATTTCCTGCACGCGTTGCCCCGTCAAATACGCCAGGACCCCATAAATCCCGATGCAAGCCAAAATCAAAGCTAAACCTGCGAAGATTCCGAACAAAAGCAAAAGGAATCGCTGTAGAGCAAGCGAATCGCTCGCCAGTTGCTCCATCGTGCGCACCTCGTAGAGAACTTGATCGCCCGCCGCTCCCTTCAGCTCATTGCGCAGCGAACCAAGCACGCTCAATGGCGAAACCTCCGTCCGCACCGCAATCGACATCAGTTGCGACCAGCGATGCATAAAGCTATCCGGAAGCTGCGAAAACGGATAATAAATCTGTGCGCGAATTTTCGCGTGATCATCGCCCGCCAGCCCCCAATGCCGTACGTGTCCAACAACCCCGACAATTTCAAACACGTTCCCGCCGTAGCCCATCTCCGGAATCCACAGCCGCTTGCCGACCGGGTCTTGTAATCCAAACGCGCTTTGCGCCAGCACCTCATCAATCACGATGACCGGCGTCGTGTCGAGCGTATCGTGATCATCGAAAAATCGTCCTCGCCGTTGCGGTATCCCCATCACCTTCAGATACTCCGGCGACACGCTTGTCAACAAAGCGTACGGCAACTTGTTGGGAGAAGGCATGTCTGCGCTGGTCCAATATCCCTGTTCATTGTCGCCCTCGCGCATCGGAAACGTATCGACGGTCGCAACCGCCCGCACTCCCGGCACGCGACGCGCCCGCTCCAGAACGTCCTTCCACGCCGCGCGAGTTTTCCCCGGATCCTCCAGCGTCGCCGGCGAAAGCGCCATCCGAGTCACCAGCACGTTCCGAATATTTATTCCAGGGTTGAGCGACGACAGATGCAAAAGCGTTCGGCCCAGCAACCCCGCGGACACCAGCAGCACCACGGCTAATGCGAGTTCCGACACCACAAAACTGGTGTGCAAACGCCGTGCGCTGCCGACAACGCCCCGCCCTCCGCCGCGCAGCACTTGCTCCAATTTTCTCGCTGGCGCGCGCAGCGCTGGCGCAAGCCCAAAGAGAAAACCGCTCAACAAAGAAACGCTCAGCGCAAACAGCAGCACACGCCAATCGAGTTGCACCTCCTCTGCGCGCGGCAAAGTCCCCGGCCAGAGCGCCACAAACGGCCGGAACCCCAGCGCCGCAAGTCCCACCCCAAGCAGTCCGCCCGCGAGCCCTAAGACCGCGCTCTCTGTCAGGCACTGACGCACCAATCTGCCGCGCCCTGCCCCCAGCGCCACGCGCATCGCCAACTCACGCTCGCGCGAAACCGCCCTCGCCAGCGACAAACTCGCTATATTGGTGCACGCAATCAGCAGCACCAACCCAACCGCCCCCAGCAGCAACCAAAGCGTCGAGCCAATAGGACCAACGTTCGGGCGGAGTGGCTGCACGACAAAGCTCCGATCCGCGTTCGTGTCTTTGAACTCTTCCGCCAAATGCCGCCCAACTAAACTCAACTCCGCCTGCGCTTCGCCCAGCGTGGCGCCCGGTTGCAATCGCGCCACAACTCCAATCGGGTGCGCTCTGCGGCTCTGCAGAAATGCTGCGGTGTCCTGGCCCAGCGGCGTCATCACGTCCGGTTCGCTGCCACGCAGCCGGAAGCCTGCTGGCGCGATGCCGACGACTGTATACAGCTTATCGTCGAGACTGACAGAAGCGCCAAGCGCCTCCCGCCTTCCCCCGAAATGCCGCTGCCAAAAACTGTTGCCCAGGATCATCACCGGAGCCGCCCCGGCCCTGTCCTCTGCCGCCAAAAAAGCCCGCCCCTCCGCGAGATTTACTCCCAACACAGAAAAGAGGCTCGCCGAAATTTCGCGAAGGTCAACATACTCGGGGTCCCCCCTTCCGCTAACCGTCCCTCCGTCGAACAGAGAGCCCGCCAACGTCAGCGAGTGGCTCGCCCGCTGGCAATCAAGAAAATCCGGATAGGCAACATTCTGCTCTCCAAACAACTTTGCATTCCAATCGTCGCTATATCCGTGCACCGCCACCAGCTTGTCCGGTTGCGCATAAGGCAGCGGCCTTAAAAGCACCCCGTTCACGACCGTGAACATCACCGTCGAAGCCCCAATGCCCAGGCCCAGCGTCACGATAGCCACCGCCGCAAAGCCGGGACGTTGCCGAAGCGTCCGAATCGCATACCGAAAATCCTGCCAGAAATCTTCCACCCAGCGCGTCCCCCGCGCGTCGCGGCACTCTTCCTTCACCTTCTCCGCGCCACCAAGCGCCAGCCGCGCCCTCCTCCGCGCTTCCGCAGCATCAACTCCGCCAGCCATCAACTCCTTCGCGTGTTGCTCCAGATGAAACCCCAGTTCCCTCTCGAGTTGCTCTTCCATCTTCTTGCGCCGCAGCAGCCGCTGCCACCAATTCATTCCGCACCTCCAGCCGAAAGCTTCATGATGAGCGCGATAGCCTCCGTCAGCCGCTCCCAACTAGCCGCTTCCGTTTCAAGTTGTGTCCGCCCCTTCCCCGTCAATCGATAAAACTTCGCCTCCCGCCCCGTCTCCGTTTCCTTCCAGTCCGCCGCCAATAGCCCCCGATTCTCAAGCCGGTGCAGCGCTGGATAAAGCGATCCTTGCGGCACCTGCACAACATGCTTCGACACCTGTTCCAGTCTCTGCGCGATGGCATACCCATGCACCGGCCCAAGCGCAACGACTTTCAGTATTAATAGGTCCAGAGTTCCCTGCGGTAAATCCGACTTCAGCATCATTCCCATACCTCCGGCTTCTGCATATATACACCTCAACCTGTAGAAGGTCAAGGTATGCCTCTTTCCCTCCCTCCGGTCCGTGGACCATATATAACGTCGCGCGTCAAAGCTGTGCTGTACCAAAGCGAAGAGGGCATCCTCGAGGTGTGCTACCGCAGAGAAACCATGACCTTTGTAGAACTCAGCGGGCACCGCAGGATCCGCAAGCGGAGCAGAAAGAAACCGCGCATGTGCGCTGCAGCCGACAGTATCAGAGTTCAAGTCCGGGGAGCCCATACAAGCCCTCGACCGAAGAGAGGTACATTTTCGTCGAGGTAAACTAGGGGACATTTTAATGAGGGTTGACGGGGCCTCGTTTTTTCCAGCAAGCAGTCCTGCAAGAAGTCCCTTGACAAAACATTCTCACTCGCGTACTATACCTCTTGGGCAATTCTGCCCACCGATTCCGTGGCGCCAGCTTTCGAGCTGGCGTTTTTCTTTTCCGGACACTGCCTTGCAATCTAAGTCCTTTGTTTACATCGCTTGCGGGACACCAAGCATCTTGCATAATGTTAGTGCACATTCCTGCAAGCAAGTTATTTAGAATGAACACTTTTTAAACTGATACAAAACAAACAACTTAAACCTCCTCTAGAATGAGCACTTATGCAAAACCCCCGGGGGGGGAGGAGCCCCAGCCGTACAACACCGCCACGAGTCTAACAGTCCCCGTGTAACCGCTACGCCACCCAAAACTAGGCCACTCACGAAGCTCTTCACAAATTGACGAACTCGCCCGAACCTGCGAGATTACTGTCGGTCCCATTGCTCGCTGTGGAAAGGCTAGGAAAAGTTATGCCGTCCAGACGCTCTGTTGTCCTCTTCCTATCTGTTCTCCTCTGCACCACTGCCACATTGCTCCACGCCGCGGACACTTCGTCCCCCGCCCTGCTCGTACTTTCCAAAGGTGATCACGCCCTCTTTCTTGTGAATCCCGCAACCTTGACCGTTGACGGCATGATTCCTTCAGGCCCAGACCCCCACGAAGTCATCGCCGACGACGACGGAAAAATCGCCTACATCTCCAACTACGGCTTCGGCGCCTACAACACCATCACTCCCGTCGATCTCGTCAATCAAACCGCTCTCCCGGTCATCGACCTCGGCCCTCTCCGTGGCCCTCATGGCCTGACGTTTGTCGGCGGAAAACTCTGGTTCACCGCCGAAGGCGCTAAAGTCATCGGCAGCTACGATCCCGCCGCAAAAAAGATCGACTGGGTCATGGGCACCGGTCAGGACAGAACCCACATGGTCTACGTCTTCCCTGACCTCAAGCGTATCGTCACCTCAAATGTCATTTCCGCAACGATGACTTTCATCGACCAGGTCAAGCGGCCCGCAGGCGGCCTCGGCCCTGGCGGACCGCCCCCACCGGGCGCAGGAACCCCGAATGGCCCAGGAGCTCCGAATGCCGGGGGGCCCCCGCCGGGGCCACCTCAAACAAACTGGGCCGAAACCTTGGTTCCCGTCGGCCGAGGCGCCGAGGGCTTTGATGTCTCTCCCGATGGCAAGGGGATTTGGGCAGCAAACGCTCAGGACGGCACGATTTCCATCATCGACATCGACAACAAAAAAGTGATTCAGACCC
>JBARCY010000420.1:0-1596 GCA_049794595.1 Candidatus Acidiferrum sp. | reverse complement strand
GGCGCATCCTGATGACGTATGAGCAGTGCCCCAAAGTTTTGTACGATGCCGTTACGGCTATCGAAGACCAGCACTTTGAAGAGCACTGGGGCATCGACTTTCCACGCATCGCGGGAGCCGTCTGGCGCAAAGTTCTCCACGGCGGCAAAGCGCAAGGCGCCAGCACCATCACCATGCAGCTGGCCGGCAATCTTTTCCTAGACCGCAGCGAGATCAGCGTGCGCCGCAAAATTCAGGAGATTTTGCTGGCGCTGCAAATCGAGCGGCGCTACACCAAACCGCAAATTTTCACCATGTACGCCAACCAGGTGTATCTGGCGCACGGGAATTATGGCTTCGCCGCCGCGGCGGAATTTTATTTTGGAAAGTCCGTCACCGACTTGAAACTGCAGGAGGCTGCGCTGCTTGCCGGAATGATTCGCGGGCCGATCTATTCGCCGCTGGCCGATCCCGCGCGAGCGTTGGCACGCCGCAACCTGGTGCTGCGCCGCATGGAGGAGGAAGGAAAGATCACTCCCGCCGAGGAAGTGGCCGCGCAGAAGACGCCGCTTGGCCTGCACCTGCAATTTCCGCGCAATGACCTGGCCCCGTATTTCTTCGAAGAAATTCGCAAATACCTGGAATCAACCTACGGAACGGAAGCGGTGCATGAGCGTGGCCTGCGCGTTTACACCACGCTCAACGTAAAAATGCAGCAAGCCGCCAATCAAGCGGTTCGCGACGGACTGCACAGCTACGACCGGCGCCACGGCTGGCGCGGCAATCTGCCCAACGTCCTTCGCGACAATCTGGGGAAGCTCGACACCTACGAAGACGAAGACTGGCATCATCCCATCGAAAAAGGTTCATACGTCACCGGCCTTGTTCTTGCAGTGGACGACCGTTTCGCCACGATTAAGATCGGCTCTTACCGCGCGATTCTTTCATCGCCGGATTTCGCCTGGACCGGCCGCAAGAAGCCCACCGACCTCCTAAGCGTTGGCGACCTCGCCCAATTCTCGATTGAGGAGCTCCACGAAGCCACGGCTCGCGTGCAACTCGAACAGCAGCCCGGTCCCCAAGCCGCGTTGCTGGCGATCGACAACGCCACGGGCGAAATCAAAGCCATGGTCGGCGGCTACAGCTTTGAAGACTCGAAATTCAATCGCGCCACGCAGGCGTACCGGCAAGTGGGCAGTTCGTTCAAGGTCTATTTGTACGCGGACGCCCTCGAAAAAGGCGCGTCGCCATTTGACACTATCTCGGACACGCCGTTTACGGCCATCAGCGGGGGCCAGCCGTATTCGCCGCACAATTACGACGAGAAATTTGAAGGCACGATCACGCTGCGTCGGGCGCTGGCCGATTCGCGCAACGTTCCCGCCGTCAAGCTCGCCGAAAAGGTGGGCATCAATTCGGTTGTAGACATGGCGAGGCGATTCGGGATCACCACGCCGCTGCCGCCCTATCTTCCGCTCGTTCTCGGGGCCGCGGACATGCGGCTGATCGAGCACGTCTCCGCTTTCACGGTTTTCCCGGATGATGGCATTCGGATTGACCCGCACATGATTCGCCGCGTGACAAGTTACGACGGCGCGTTACTCGAGGAAGCCCATC
>JBARCY010000419.1:0-2925 GCA_049794595.1 Candidatus Acidiferrum sp. | reverse complement strand
ACGACGGCCCCCGTGCCGGACTATCGCGCCGCCATGGAAAAGCCGGTCAAAGGCCTGCGCATTGGCATTCCCAAGCAATACTTTGGCGCGGGGATGGACGACGGAGTCCGCGGAAAGATCGAAGCGGGAATCGAACTCCTGAAGAAACTCGGCTGTGAACTGCGCGAAATCCAGATGCCCCACACCGATTACGCGATCGCGGTCTATTACATCATCGCGACGGCGGAGGCCAGTTCTAACCTTGCCCGCTACGACGGCGTCAGGTACGGCTTGCGCGTTGAAGACGATTCCCTGCTGGCCATGTACCGCAAGACACGCGGAGCGGGATTTGGGGCCGAGGTTAAGCGGCGCATCGTGCTGGGAACGTATGTCTTGTCGGCGGGCTACTACGACGCCTACTACCTGAAAGGCCAGAAAGTTCGCGCGCTAATCGCTCAGGATTTTGGAGATGCCTTTAAGAAAGTTGATGTAATCGTGACGCCGACCTCGCCGGTGCCAGCATTCAAGCTGGGAGAGCGTACGGCCGACCCCCTTCAGATGTATCTTGCTGATATATATACGGTTACGGGATCGCTGGCAGGCGTCCCGGGTATTTCGGTGCCTTGTGGAAAAATCGGCGGCAAACTGCCGGTAGGCCTGCAAATCTTCGGGCCCGCCTTCGGCGAAGCCAACGTTCTACGGCTGGCCCATGCCTTCGAGCAAGCCGGCGGTGGCTCCGTCTAATGCGCGGGAGTGAGAGCTAGCCGTGGCTCCCGAGCTGGATCCCTTGATCGCCAACCTGGCCAGAACTCAGTCCATCTTTTTGCGCGCTGCGGACGCCGTGGCTGCGGAAGAATGGAACACCCGGCCGAGCCAGGAGAGATGGTCGGCGGCAGAACTGGTCGTGCATTTGATGATGGTCGAACGCGCGGTCATCGAGAAAGCGGATCGCGTGACCCAGAAGCTGCCGAGGCGCATTGGATTGTTAAAAAGAATTCACATTCCGATGATGCTGGTCGAATTGCGTGTGATCCGGCGCAAGTCACCAATACCGCTAGCCCCCGAACTGTTGCGCGCAAAAGAGGAAATGCTGGCAGAATTGAGGGAAGTGCGCGGGCGTTCGCGGGCCTTCCTGGAAGAAACGAGAGACCGCGACTTGCGAGATTACTGCTGGAAGCACCCGGCGCTCGGCACGCTGAATACATACGAATGGATGCGTTTCATCAGCGCACATGAAGTGCGGCACACGAAACAGATGCGTGAAATTGCAGCAAGCCTACCGAAAGTCATAGAGAGATTGCAAAAGTAAGACATTTTTGCACCTTCCTTTCCATTTCTAAACCAGCCGTACCAAGATACTTCCAGACACGGGAAAATATGTAATGTCTTTTTACACAGGGGGTTGGAACAAAAGTACTAGCCATTTCGTTTTTAGTTGAGAGAACGGAACGACTATTGCTCATAGAATAGTGCATCGCGTACGCTGCACAAAGCATCAAAGGAATTAGGAGCGAGTGCAGGAAGCACGGTGTGGCAAACAGCAAAAGGAATAAGGCCATGGTAACTGTCAAGTCGAGCCAAAAGATTTTTACCGATGCGGAGATCGCCAGCCTGACTGGGATTTGCGTAGATCACATCCGCAATTTCGCGAAGAGCCGTCATTTGGGCTTTATCGCGCGTGCCGCGGAAGCCGCGGGCAAGCAGGCAGACCAGTGGCTTTTCACACTGTCGGATTTGATGGTGCTGGTGACGCTATTTCCGCGCTGCACGCACTAAAAGCGCAAAATAGGCCTTCATGAATATGGCTCTTTCCGGAACACCGGAAAGGGCCTTTTGCTTTTTGGCACAGTTGCGATGGCGTGGGCACGGGGGTATGCTCGGCTGAGGGCAAACCGATTCTTCTCGAAGGCATCCTATAGGCCTGAAACCGCCATGAACTTGCGTCCTCAGCTCGCTTTGATCCTGCCAGTCTTGATGCTGGGCTGGGGAGCGACGGCCTGGCAGAGTGCTCCCGCCAAAGATCCCACCCCGCAGCAGGCCGCGCCTGGCGCGAACCAGCCAGCGGCCACCCAAGCAGCTCCGCAGGAAGAGCTGACCGGACTTCCGCGAGGGAAGAAGCTGATTTTGAAGGATGGAAGCTTCCAGCTTGTCCGGAGTTATGAACAAAACGGCGACCGGGTACGCTACTACAGTGTCGAACGGGATCAGTGGGAAGTGATTCCGGCGGCGCTGGTGGACTGGGACGCCACCAAAAAGGCGGAAGCGGCGCAAGACAAGACTGCGGCGGTGCTGCTCGAGAAGGTTCACATTCAAGAGTCGGCAGCAAAAGCGGAGACGCCTGTGGACGTGGACGCGAGCCTGCTGATCGCTCCGGGGGTGTTTTTGCCTGATGGCGAGGGTATGTTTGCGCTTGAAGGAAAGGCCGTGAAACGGTTGGGACAGGTCGGCTCGCAAGAGAAAACCGACAAAAAGACGGTTCTGAAACAGATTCTCTCGCCGATACCGATTGTTGCCAGCAAGAAAAACATTGAAATCCCGGGGGCGAGAGCGACAGTGCGGCTCACGAGCACCGCGCCAGAGTTTTATTTGCGCGAGGCGGCTCCCGGCCCGAATGATGATTCCGCAGTGTGGCGAAGCGGGCGGCAGGGCGTGGATGGACCGGATGTGACTTTGGTGCACGCGAAGGTGAAAGGAAACAAGCGTTTACTCGCGTCCATCCGAAGCATGTTCGGAGAGAAGATCTCGGAAAACCGAGACGACGTTTCGATCCAGCGCTGGGAAGTGGCGCCGGACGTTTACAGGTTTACGCTGAGCGCGCCGCTGCCGCCCGGCGAATATGCCATTGCTGAAATCCTGCAGGATGGACTGAACCTGTACGTGTGGGATTTCGGCGTGGACGCGGCTGCTACATCCAATTCGGCTCCGCACTAATTCTGAACGGCCAGC
>JBARCY010000418.1:0-1856 GCA_049794595.1 Candidatus Acidiferrum sp. | reverse complement strand
AGAAGACGCTTCAGGCGGAAAGGCGATCGAGTGCGTCGCTCCAGCGCAAAAATGCTCCGCTGCGTTTCGTTTCGATGGCGCGGCCGGCTGGTACGAACTAGATGTCGAGTACTTCGACCAAAATAACGGCAAGTCCACGTTCCGCGTTTTGGTCGGCGATCAGGCCGTCGCCGAATGGGTCGCCGACGATAATTTGCCTTCGACAAAGCCGAACGCCGATTCTTCCACGCGCCGCCGCATTACCGGTCTAGCGCTTCGTCCAGGCGACACCGTCCGCATCGAAGGAATCCCCGATGGCGAAGAGCGCGCCGCTCTGGACTATATTGAAATCCACGCGTCGCCTGAATGAACAAACGCGGTCGAAGCTAACCCGCTTGAGACTTCCCAATCCGGATCTAACGTTTGCGGACTTTGATGTCGTCGTAGGCGATGATGGAGAGGACCACAAGAATCCAGACGGGGAAGACACCCATTCCAGGAATTGCTTCCGCAATCAAGCCGGGCAATATCGCCCATCGACGGCCGAGGACTAGAAACAGGAGTACCGCCGTAACCAAGTCAATCAGCCATTGCATGGGTGGGGCAAGGACCGTCAAGAAGGATAGAACATCCGAGACGGCGGCCACCAGGAAAGCAAGGACCTGCCTTTTGCGCGAGGGGCGCTGCACAGGAGTCAGCACTTCTACGTGTGTTAAAGCGGCTGGATGATCGGGCGGCGTTGTCATGAACTCAGTTGCTGGCCTGCAGGCCTCTTCAAATTATCCTGTCACGTGCGTCCGCGAACCGCAAGCCATGACCGCAAGCGTTTGGCTCTGTGTACTTCTTCGGGAGTGGCAACTGGGTGCGCGATGGGAAGGAAGGCGGGCAGCGAGTTTCAGGTTGTTTTACACTCAAGTTGTTGGGCAGACAGATGAGAATGGAAAATCCAGCTCCCGCGAACGAACCGGCGACACGAGAAAACCGGGGAAATTCCCGGAGGGCGTATTCCTGGGTTCTGGGAGCTTTGCTCGGCGCAGTGCTCACGGTGGTCTTGATTGGAGCTTTGGTGTGGCTCTCGACAGGGCTCGGGCTATTCCACCTGCTAGGCGATTTGCGTGGAGGGCGCACGCGGATCAATGTGGATCAACCGACCGTGGTTCATCAGATTCAGCAGCTTCAGCGGCTGGAAACCGTCAGCTATACCATGGATAAGATTATTTCGGGTGAGCACGACAATGCTTACTTGCCGAAATTTCTGGCTGGCGACCGCCTGCTGCTGGTGGTGCACGGAGAAGTGGTTGCAGGCATCAATCTCGCGAATTTGCAGCCCGCAGACGTCCTGATACAAGGGCACAACGTGTCTATTCACCTGCCGTCAGCGGAAATCCTGAGCACACGAATCGATAATGCGAGAACGAGAGTCTATTCACGTGACACCGGACTATTTTCTTCCACTGACCCCAACCTCGAAAGCGAAGTGCGCGAAGAAGCGGAGCGCCAACTGCGGCAGGCCGCCCTGCAAGACGGCATCCTCAAGATCGCTGACGGAAATGCGCGAACCACGATCTCAGGCATGTTGAAGGGCTTTGGGTTCCTCGAAGTAGATACACGGTAAGGTTCCTTCGGAAAGCTTTCCGGACAACAACCGCTCTTGAAGCACATGACTGCAGTCGTCAATAGCTGATTAGCGGATCAACGAAGGATTTTCCCGTCAGCTTCGGCGAGAATTTCACTTCGCCGGTAAGTGCGTTTGCCTAGAAGCTGTTGCATAACCTAATACAGGGTCTTGAAAAGAAGGTAGTTGAATTTTCTGAGATGAGAGATAAGGAGAATCAGCAGCGCCCAAGGAGGGCCGATGGCCCGATCGGGTGCGTTGC
>JBARCY010000417.1:0-14715 GCA_049794595.1 Candidatus Acidiferrum sp. | reverse complement strand
TGAGTCTTCATGCTCCGCGGGGCCAATAAAAATGCCAATCCCAGAATAGAAACTGAAATCAAGGCCGCCCTAAATAACCGAACGGCGTTCCGTTTGAAGCTCATGTCGCTTGTACCTGCCTCCCGTCCTTTGGCTCCGTCAATTAAACGTATGCCTGGGACGGTAAGAGATTTCCGGAACTGATCCCAAAAAACTCGTGGCTCTTTTGCCGCATCGTCAGTGCATATTTCTCGTGGACGCTGCAGACTTTCTTGGTCGGCCGCAGCTCCAGCGCCGCCGCTTCAGGGGCAAAGTCAACTTCTCGAGCGTTTTCTTTTTGACTAAGGGTGTAAGCAGAGAAGGTCAGCCCGCGGCGAGCCGAAGGAATCAAAATGTCTTCCGTCCTATATTCCCGTGGCTCGATAAGAGACGAGACAGGTTCGTTCCGACGTGCATTCGCCCTATCTCGAAGAAGTAGCTTCGTGCCGAGCTTCACTCCCATGGGAATAGCCCCCGACGAATGACCCTCTGAAAAGCTAACACGGTTTCGTTCCAATGTGAACATCAACCTGAATATCTCCGAGATTGCTACATCGAATCGATTTCTAGCCAAGACACATTTCCATGATTCTGGAACAGAACGAGTGCACAAAGAGAGTCTGCGTCACATGCGCACACCTGTTTCGTGTGCCCGGAAGTGGGCTTCGTCGCCAAATGCCCCAGCATCGATTCCCTCGAGAAAGCGTGACGAAACATGGGACGGCACTTCGGGGCGGCCTGCAAACGACACCCCTCACCCTGCTCCATTTGCTCTCCGTCGCAAATGGATGCTTCCGTCTCGTGGCTGGGCTTTGAAGCTTAGCAAATGAATTGTACCGGGAATTGTCGTCCATTGCCAAGCAAACTAAGATCGACCTCATGAATTCGAATGAATCAGAGGTTCCGCGAACGTGTTCTCCGGCTTTACTACGGCGAGTAGACGCGCAGTCGTTCTCAAAACAGAGTTGCCAAATGTGTATGGAGAAGACGGTGTGGGGGCGGGTTACGGCTCGGTTACAGTGCTTTGCCAGCCCAACTTCTCCCGGAATCCCGCCAGTCCCAGCAAGCCCAAAAGGCCGATGCCGAGCAGGAGTAGACTGGAAGGCTCGGGAGTTGCAACTGTGGCAACGGAATCCCCCAAGTTCAGCGAGCCGATGGCAAAACCGTTCGACGAACCACCCGTGCTGAACACGACCGAGGTTATATCGGCCCCCGTCAAATCGTCCGCCCCCAAAAAAATCGCCGAACCATCATTGCTGGCGGCGGAAACACCATTCTCGGTGAAAGCACCCAAGAGCGTGCTGCCGTCATATATCTGTATTTGCCCCGCAAAATCTCCGTAAAAGTTGGGTTCGATCTGAGCGCCAACCTCGGAAACTCCCTGGGAGAAATTCAGCGTCAAAGTAGACGCGGTCACTGTCCAGATTACGCTCCCTCCCGGTAAGAAATTGCCCTGCCAGGCAGAAGTACTACTCTCGGTAAAGTTCTCCACGCCTTGAGGGCTAGTAACCCCCACTCCATTAGCAGACGTCGCCGAAATCGAGCCCACGGTGGAAAGAGGTGCCCCCAACTGAGACCAATTCACACTGTCGTTACCCGTGGGAGCAGTGGCGATGTTTACAGTATCTGCGAAGGTAGAGGAAGACGACAAAACCAAAAATGCCAACAGAAAACAGATAGCCACCAGCCGTCGTCTCATAGTTATTCACCCGCAGGTTGTACTGCAATTTCCTGGCCGATTGCCATCTTACTGAAAACACAACGTTTAGCTGCGCCGACTTAATTGGATTTCTGTAATCTATTTCACATTCTTGTTACAATCTTGCCGCAAACAGCAATCTTCCCATACCCATCAAACCATCGGCCCACGGAGTTGCTACGAACGATAGCTCTTGAGCCGCGCAATCACTCAGAACCTTTTATGAGAAAGCTTGTAAGAACTTTTCGGCTCGCAGCCCGCTGCTCTTTCGGGGTCTCATTGTCTTCGCCCTCGAAGCACGCTATAAGTTCCTTCGTGTCCGAAGCCGCCATCCTTATTGAAGGCCTTGAGAAGTCTTTTCCTCCCGCCCGCAGCGGCTGGCGCGCCCTTTTGCAGCCCTTCGAAAAGCCATCCGTTGTCGCTCTCGGCGGCTTATCGCTTGAAATACGGCCGGGCGAAGCGTTCGCACTCTTGGGAGCCAACGGCGCCGGCAAATCCACTCTGCTGCGCATTCTCGCCACCCTGATTCTTCCTACAAAAGGCCGCGCCCAGATCGCCGGACACGACGCCCTTCGTGATCCCTCCGCTGTGCGCCGCCATCTCGGCTACCACTCTGGAAGCGATGCGGGCTTCTACGCGCGACTCACCTGCAGGGAAAATCTGCGATTTTTCGCTGGACTCAACCACATCTCGGGCGCCGCTGCCGCGCAACGCATCACGCGACTCGCGAAACAATTTCATCTCGAGGAAGCTCTCGACCGGCAGGTGCGCACTCTTTCTTCTGGAACGTTACAGCGTCTGAGCCTTTGCCGCGCTCTCCTCCATAAGCCCCGCGTTCTCTTGCTCGATGAGCCGACGCGCAGTCTGGACGCCATTGGCGCCGCCGAGTTTCGCCGCTTCCTAAAATCCGAGATTCTTCTCCCCGGTGAGACAACTCTGCTCTTCGCCTCCCACGCGCTCTCGGAAATCGAGCTCCTCGCCGATCGCATCGCCATCATTGACGCTGGACGCCTGCTGGCTTGTGGTTCGCTCGGCGAATTGAAGCGGCGCACGGGCGCGTCTTCCTTAGAGGACGCTTTTCTGCGTCTGACCGGGCGCAGCCATCATCCGGGCCCCGAGGACAAACCGGAATGACTAGCACGCTTCGCGAGTTATGGCTTTTCTTCCGCCGCGACCTCTCCATCGCCCGCACCTATCGCACCGCTTTTTTGTTCGACGCTATCGAGGCTCTATTCGGCGTCGCCATGTTTTTTTATGTCGCGCGCTTCGTGGACAGCCCGCAGCTTCGACAAGCGCTTCCACAGAGCGAAAGCTATTTCGCATTTTCGCTCATCGGCTTCGTCTTTCTCGATTATCTCAACGCCGCAATAGACTCTTTCGATCGCAGCCTGATGGAAGCGCGCGACTCCGGCACGCTCGAACACCTTCTCGTCACGCAGACTTCTCTTCCCGTCATTCTCGCCGGCTCGGCGATGTATCCTTTCGCTGCTTCCACGCTGCGCATCGCGGTCTACTTCGCCTGGGGCGCGATACTCTTCAGCTTTCCGCTCGGCGCAGCGAACTGGCTGGCCGTCGCCGCGGTGCTTCTCGCGACTCTGCTCGCTTTCTCCGGGCTCGGCATTCTCTCCGCGAGCTATCTTCTGGTTTTCAAGCGTGGCAATCCCGCCAAGTGGTTTTTCCTCGGTCTTTCCAGCGTCGTGGGCGGCATGCTCTTTCCCATCACCGTGCTTCCCGATTGGTTGCAGATTGTGGCCCGGCTGAATCCCGTTACCTACGCGCTCGACGCCATGCGCGCGGCCGTCCTCGGCGGGGATGGATTCCGCGCCGTCTGGCGGCCGCTCATTGTCTTGCTACTTTTCGCGGCGATCCTTCTGCCGTTGTCTATGGCCGTCTTCGCCTGGGCGCTTCGCCGGACTAAAACAACGGGAACCTTGATGCACCGTTAGCCGTTCTTACCTGTTGCGCGCGTCGCCTAACGGCTCGCCCCGGCGAATCCCTCGCGAAATCCTTAGCGGAGCTGTTGCCATTTCAATAAAAAAGGGCCAGCTCCGCAATGCGGAACCGGCCCACTAATGCTTAAACGAAGCTTGCTCAGGACTTCTTTTTCTTCGCGTTCACCTTCATATCAATTCCCGGCGCAAGCTGCTGCAGCATGGCCAACCCTTCTTTGGCCTGCGTCCCGTATGGCCCGTTCGGATCAAGCTCCAATGCTTTTTGGTAAGCCTCGACGGTCCCGGGCGCAAACTGCACCTCTTCCTTATCTCCAACCTTCTTGGACGTCATCTCACTGACCAGCGAGGCTCCCAGCAAATACCACGTCTGCGCGCTTTTGGGGTCAAGTTCCGCTGCTTTCTGCAGCGGCCCAACAGCATCGCTCAGCCGGTTCGCGTTGTACAAGCTGATCCCGAAGTTCCTCCACGCCGTCGCCGCGTGCGTCGGGTCCAGCTCCGCGCTCTTCGTGTACGCCGCCTTCGCTTCGTCGATCTTCCCGTCTCGCGCCAGCACGTTTCCCAGATTGTTGTAATAGCCGGGATCGTCTGGTTTGGCGTTGATGGCCTGTTGGTACGCTTGAGCTGCTTCGTCATTGCGTCCCGCCAAGTCATAAGCCTCGCCCAACGTCGCCCACAGCAGGTGTTGGTTCGTGTCATTCGCGGGCGCCGCCTTTTGCGCAGCCACCAGCTCTGTTGCCGCCTTGTCCGAAAGATCCTTCAGGTTTTGTTTCAACGCATCCCGTTGGTCGGGAGTTGCCTTTGCCAAATCGTCTTTCGCCTTGCGTTCCTCAACGAGTATGGCGCTGCCGGCGGTGAAGTGCGCTTTCATGCTCTCAAACTTGGCCTTGTCCTCCGCCTGCTTCTTGACTTGTTCCTCCGCTGCCGCGCCCTGTTTGCCTACAACATCCTTAAAGTTGAGGTCAGCCTTGCTCTCGTTATCGCTCTGGACCTGAATTTGCATGTCGTACGGTTTGTTCGGCGCCGGCAAAATGATATACACGTGATAAATTCCAGGCCGCAGATTGCGGAATGAATATTTTCCTTCCGCGTCCGTCTTCGTTTCCTGTTTTGCGCCTTGGTCGCTCACGCATTGCATCGGCACGTTGTACCAGGGCTTGCCCACGACATCCAGAATCGTTCCGCTGATCGATCCCCCGGTTTGCGCCTTCGCTTCCGGAGCACCCACGCAAATCAGCGCGGCCGCGACCACCGCAGCCAACGCCCATGACTTCGCAAATCTCTTCATACTTCATTCTCCTTTTGCCGAAGCGAACCCTGCCCGGCCTGGCGGGCGGGATGGCCCTATTATCCTTAATCCTAGCTCTTTTCCAAGTCCCAGGGGTGTCGCCGGCCGCTCGTTACGAGTGCGCGCTAACGGCTATCCGGTACGGGATAGGATCCGTCACTCCCGCCTCCGCAAACGCCTTCAATCGCAGCAAGCAACTATCGCACACTCCGCACGCTCTATCCTCACTCTGGTAACACGACCACGTTAGATGCAGCGGCGCGCCCAGCTCCAGCCCCCGCCGGATAATCTCGTTTTTCTTCATCGCAATCACCGGAGTCGCAATCTCGATCTCTGTCTCTGGCCGCGTTCCCACGCGCACCAATTCCTGAAACACTTTGTAATACTCCGCGCGGCAATCCGGATACCCTGAACTATCCTCCGCAACCGCCCCAATGTAAACCGCCACCGCTCCAATCGCTTCCGCCCAGCTCACCCCTACGGAAAGGAAATGCGCGTTTCGAAACGGCACATACGTCACAGGTATCGCGCTGCCTTGCGCCCCCGCCGCTCCCAGTTCATTTTCCGGCACTGCAATGTTCTTGTCCGTGAGCGCCGACCCGCCAATCGCGCGAAAATGATCGAGCTGCACAACCAATCGCTGGCTCACACCGTAATAATCCGCAATCGCCTCAAACGCCCGCCGCTCGCGCTCCTGCGTCCGCTGGCCATAACCCGCATGCAGCAACGCAACATTCCCCGCGCCATTCAGCTCCAGCGCAATCGCCGCGCACACACACGAGTCCATCCCCCCGCTCAGCAGCACCACCGCCTTTGTCCCACCCATCTTGTTCCCTCAAACTCCTTTTGTCTGCGGGTCCCAAACAAATTTGTGCAATTGCAGCCCCAGCCGCACCGGCAAACCATCCGCCATCATCCACTCGACCAGCTTGCGCGCCTCCAACCCCTGCCACTTCCCCGCCGGGTCATCAAACACCGGCGAAAACAAAACCTGCCGCACGCGTTCCGCCAGCCGGTGTTGCGCAGTAAACTCCCGGGCAAACTCATAATCTCGCCGCGTCGAGAGCACAAACTTCACTTCGTCTGTCGCGCTGAGCACTTCGAGATTCCGCATCTCAAACGTATCCGCCTCGCCCGAATCAGGACACTTCACATCCATAATCTTGATCACTTCCCCAGGCAGCCGCCCCGCGTATCGTTCCCCGCTGGTCTCGATCATCACCGTATATCCCGCCGCGATCAGCTTCTCGGCCAGCGGATACACTTCCTCTTGCAGTAGCGGCTCGCCGCCGGTCAATTCCACCAGCGGAACGCTCGCCGCAGCGCCCAACATTCCATCGCCACGCCCAGCAAGCTCGTCCACGCGCGTCGACACGTCCTCAACGCTCATTTTCGTCCCGCCGTGAAACGCGTAAGCCGTATCGCACCACCTACACCGCAAATTGCAACCGGTCAAACGCACAAAGATGCAAGGCAGCCCCGCGCGCGTGCCCTCTCCCTGAATCGATTTGAATATCTCCGTGATGAACATGACTTTGGAGTGCGGCAGCCCCGCTGCCGCTTTTTCAACCGCGCCAATCTCCCCTGCGTCCTACCGCATTCTCCTGATTCCCGCTTTGTTCTCTTTACTTCCCTACTTCATTACGTCTTTACTTCTCTCTTCTTCGCCAGCCGCCACATCGCGCCACCCAAAATCACCGCAACCAATATCAATCTCCAATACCCCGGCGAAACTCCCATAGCCCGAAACACCACCACATATCCAATCGCCACCAGCACCACCGGCGTCAAAATAATGGCGAACGCCCGATTCATCGCACCTTCTCTGCTTCTTTACTTCGTTACTTCTTTACGTCTTCTTCTCTTTGCTCCATCAGTTCCCCGGCCTATACTGCGCCCGGCTCGTATCCGTTTCCCATAAAACCACGTCCGTCACCCGCGCCCTCGCCGGCAAATCCCTCAACCCGCGCGTCACCTCATCATAAAAATACTTCGCCATATTTTCCGCCGAAGGATTCACCGTCTTAAACGGCTCCAAATCATTCACAAACTGGTGGTCCAACCGCCCCATAATCTCCCGCACAATCGCCTTCAACCGCGTAAAATCCACCAGCAACCCAATCGAATCCAGCTCCGGCCCCTCGAGCGTCACGCGCACGCGATAATTATGCCCATGCACGTTCTCGCACTTCCCCCGGTATCCTCGAAGCGCATGCCCCGCCGAGAATGTCTCTTCCACGCTGACCTGAAACATATTCCCCTGTCTTCTCTTCTCTGTGACCGGCGTCTACCCCGATCGGGTCGGGGTGTTCTCTGTGACCTCTGTATAAATGTTTTTTCCTAATTCTTCTTCTTATTCAGAAATCGCGAAACCTCCGCCAAATCCTTAGCCATCCGATATTTTGGCAAAGACTCCAAAAAAATCTTACCATACGCCATCCGCTGAATCCTGTTATCGAGCAGCGCCAACACTCCCCGATCCGTCTTCGTCCGGATCAGTCTCCCAAACCCCTGCTTCAACGCCAAAACCGCCTGCGGCACCTGAAACTCCGCAAACGGATTCCGCCCATCCTCCTGCAATGCCGCCACTCGCGCCGCCACAATTGGGTCGCTAGGCACCGCAAACGGCAATCGGTCCACAATCACGCAAGAAAGCTGCTCCCCCGGCACATCCACGCCCTGCCAAAAACTAGCCGTGGCAAAAAGCACCGCCCCCGCCGTGTTCTTGAATCTTTCCAGCAGTGCCGAACGCGGCGCCGTCCCTTGCAAAAGCAGCGGAAACGGCACCCGCGTCCGCACTCTCTCAAACAGCTCATTCATCTGCGAGTAGCTTGTAAACAAACAGAACGCCCGCCCCTGGCTCGTCTCCAGCAAATTCACAATTTCGTCCGCCGCCTTAGCCGTATACGCCGGATTCCGCACGTCCGGCATCGCTTGCGGCAAATACAGCATCGCCTGTTCTGTGTAATCGAATTCCTGCGGCAGACCGCGCTCTTTCGCGTGATCGAGCCCCAGCCGCTGCCGGATAAACTCAAACCGGTTCCCCACCGTTAGCGTCGCCGATGTCAACACCACCGAATCAAACTGCTCGAACAATTTCTCCCGCAAAATCTGACTCACGTCGATCGGCGTAGCCGCCAAGAACACGCCTTTATTCCGCCGCTCATACCAATACACAAAATTCCGCTCGTTCGATTCGAATAAAAACGACAACTCTTGCCTCAACTCAAAACTTCGCCGTGCAATCCGCAAAATCTCTTCCGGCTTCTGCGTTAAAGCCGCGCATTCCGTCTCGAATCCCTTCAACGCCGTCGCCAGCGCGTCGTATGCCTCGCGATTCTGCTCGAGAAACGCCTCTCTCTCGTTCCGCGAGAACGGAAATTTCCCGTCTCGCGGCGGAAACGTCTCAAAAAACCCCCGGCTCCTCTCGCGAATCCGCTGCGTCCTCCGCAAAAGCTCCGGCGTCGCCTGGTGCAGCAGCCGCAAAGTCTGGTCCGCGTCCCGCGCCAATTCCTCGAACCGAAAATTCGAAATCTGCCTCCCGAAATAATCGCTCGCCACATCCTCCATTTCGTGCGCTTCATCAAACACAACCGCCGAGTATTCCGGCAAAATGCTTCCAAAATCGTCTTGCTTCAGCGCCAAATCCGCAAAAAACAAATGGTGGTTCACGATAATCAGGTCCGCATCCTTGGCCCGCTGGTGCATTCCGGTCACAAAACACGGATTGAACGAAGGACATTTCTGCCCAGAACACGTATCCCGCCGCGCATCCAGCCGCGTCCACAAATCCGAATCATCCGGCAAAAACGTCAGCTCCGCCCGGTCCCCCGTCTCCGTCAATTTCGACCATTGCTTGATCTGCTGAAACGCATCCAGCTCTTCCATCCCCTTTAGCAGCGCCTGGTCCGCCATCTGATTCATCTTCGCCACGCACAAAAAATTCGAACGCCCCTTCATGACTGCCACTTTCAAATTCGGCGCAAAGTGCTTCTGCAAAAATGGAATATCCTTCTGATAAAGCTGCTCCTGCAAAGATTTCGTCGCCGTCGAGATCACCACGCGCCGTCCGCTGCAAATCGCCGGCACCAAGTACGCCAGCGTCTTCCCCGTTCCCGTCCCCGCTTCCAATATCGCGTGATGGTGCCCCTCAAACGCGTCGTGCACCATCTCCGCCATCTCCAGTTGCCCGCGCCGGTGCTCATACCCGCCAATCATGCACCGCTCCAAGAATCCCCCTGGCCCAAACACGTCCCGCATCGAAGGCTTAGCCGCTTCGGCTGACGATTTCTCGATTTCGCGTGCGCCAGCCAGCTCCTCGGTTTCCCCGCCATCGTCAGACTCCAACGCGTGCGTATCCTCATCCATCGCCCTATACTCGCGCTCCGGCAATGCGGCCGCTTCCTCCGCCCCGCCATTCACGCGCGCGTACCGAGTTTTGGCAACTCTCTTCGCCAAGCAACGCTCCGTAGGCTCATCCTTTCTTAGGATGACCGCTGTTCACCTATCCATACTCTTGCTCGATTCCGTAACGATAGCACATTAGCTTCCCACCCCTCCCAGCCACTCCTGTGCCACTCTCCTCGAATTTCTGCAGCTGCTTTTGGTAGACACAGCTGAATTTCACGCGGGAAGGATGGGCCTCTTCCCCTCCTGTCCTATCGTCCGGGGATTTAGCGTTTGAGCAACGAACCACGTTTTGAAGCCCCGCCAGCAGCATGGCCGCGCTAGAGTCAAACTGGGGAACTTGAGCGTGTCTATTTTGTATTTGGAAAGTGCCAGCTCAACTATTCGTGGGGTGCCCGATGAAGTCTTATAAAGCCTTTCTTTTCCTGATTCTAGTGCCGTGCCTCTCCTTGACTTCGTGCTATCACGAATTCGCAGGTGGCGGAGGAGGCGGTGGGGTGGGTGGGGGTGGAGGAGGCGGTGGTGCCACGACTGCCAATGTGAGCTTGACCATGGTCTCCGACACTCTTCCCGCAAACATCGGAATCATCAGTTTCAGGGTGTCGATCAGCTCCATCGTGCTGACCTCCTCCACGGGCACCACGTCCACTCTCAATACCGGCAATCTTATTGTTGACTTGGCCCGCGCCCAATCCGATTCCATCTACCTTGGAACCATCGCAGGCGTTCCCACCGGCACCAACAGTTCCATCAGCGTTCAATTGACAGGCGGAGAAATCGCCTTTTATAACGGGACAGGCGCGGCTCTCACCAGTCCAGTGTGTCCTGCGGGAGCCATCTGCGTCGCCCCATTTAACGCCAACGGCGTGCCCGTCATCACCTCTTCGCTACCCATCACCGCCAACACCGGTTTCGGCATTGATTTCAATCTCGCGAATGCCCTCACCGTCACCGGCACCACCTTGAATATCAATCTCACGAACTCCGGCACCGCCAATGTCCTCAGCTCCTTCGCTCTTCCCAGAAACACCGATCTTGCCGCAGGCCAGCTCGATCTCATTGAGGATTTCACGGGCGTCGCCACCGTCACCGGAACCAGCGTCAGCGTCGTTTCTCAACCGGCGGCGGGCCGCGGCACAATCACTGCCTCCTCCTCCTCCAATACGGTTTACGACCAGGATCCTACTCAGACTCTTTGCCCAACTGGCACAGCTACGCTGTCGGGCTGTATCACCACCACCAACGAAGCCGCGAGCATGGACGCCATTCTCAACTCCGATGGCACCTTCACCGTGCAGGAAATCGAGCCCCTCTTATCCAGCCCGATTCTGGACACCGTCGAAGGTACTGTCTTCTCCATCGACCCGAACCTTCAAACGCAATTTGAGATGGTTGTCTCGGACATCATCCCGGCTACCACCAGCTCAAAGATTGGTAGTTTAAGCATGGGAGATCCGCTAACCGTGAATCTAGGTACTGGACCAGCTTTCTGGGTCGACTCCAAGGGGTTGCCAATGCTGAACTCCGCGCCCGCAAGCTATGACACCTTTTTCAATCAAACGAATACCACTGCCCTTCATCTAGGCCAGGTCGTCGCCGTCCACGTTAACTCATTCACCGCCGCCAACGGCACCACCCCGGCTATCGCAAATAGTGTGGATACCGTTACGCTCCGCTGGTCGCGCTTCATCGCTCCTGTTGCCGCGGGTTCTTCTCCCGGCCTCTTCGATACCAGCGGGCTCCCTGGCTATTTCAATCTCAACCCGGCGACCATCGCTGGGGTTCAAGTTTTTCTGGGCACTCAGGGCCAAGATGGCGTTACCAACCTCGACGGCATTGCTAACAGTTCGACTCCAGCGGCAACCCCTTCCTTGGGTGTTCGTGCCCTCTATCTGGAAGACACTGGGTTCACGCTCAATCCGCCTTTCTTTGCCGCCAAGGTTCGTCAACACTAACGGAACCAAGTCTTTACCCGCCTCCGCAAAAGGCCACGGGCCGGAGCATTCATCAAAGGTGCTCCGGCCCGTTCTTTTTCACCCCGCCGTGGTGATGGACTGTCGGAAAATGCTGGCATTGACATTTCTTTACTTCCTGCTATACTATCAATCGAGTAACTCTGCGCCGATCCTGTCGTGATGGATTGAGATTCCCGGCAGCTTTCTAACCTTTAACTCTTTTATCAGGAATAATTTGCGCACTCTTTCGTGTTTGCGCTTTCATTCGCAAAATTTCGCCCCTTTAGAATCACACTCTTACGAACTCTGTGTAACTAAGCATTTCAACAACTCTCTTCAAATCAATCCGTTGCGCACTCTTTGCGGAAAACACCCGCGTGGAGGTAGGGGCATCGAGAATCGGGCCTGTCGTGGTTTAGGTAGCTAACCCCTTTGAAATGCGCACTTCCAAAAAAATCGTCCCTAAACCCTTTAGAATGCGCAGTTTCAAAACACAGGACTTAAAATCCTTTAGAATCCGCACTTACCCAAAAAACCGGGGTGGGGTAGGAGTCATCGATCCACGCATCCGTCACCACAGACGGCATGCGGCGCGGCACTCCGTCGCAATCGCGGGGACCAAATCGTAGCAAATGGGCTTAAGCCGGCTGGATTCCGCCGACCGTTGTATTGGGCGGCAAAGACATCGGAGGCATCGGCCCTGGCATCGCGCTTTGAGCAGCCACAGGTGTGAGCCGGTCGTACAGCGCTAGCGCAATCGCGCCCATACCCCAGATCCAGATTCCCAGCCCGATAAGGAACCCCATCACATGCACATGCGCCAGCGGCGTATACACGATGCGCACAATCACGAAACCCATCGCCATTCTTCCGATCAAGGCCCACGTATCCGCTGGCTTGCCAAGAATCCAGTTGCCGACCACCGTGCCCACCACAATCTCCGCGCAATTCAGCACCAGGAACCACAGACACAAAGTAAGAATTCCCAGTGGGATGCCAACCACAGTAATGCAGGCGATAATGGCCGCGATCGGCACTCCAAAAAACACCAGCACTCCCAAACCGATGGGCGCTCCCACGCGTTCCCCCGCGTTCACAACTTCGCTGGCGAATTTCGGCAGCAGCAGGAACAACACCAGCCCAAACAGAACAAACGCCGCCGTCCAAATGATGCGCCAAACGTAGTAGTTCCCTTTCTCGTATTGCGACTCCTTCTTCATTTGGGTAAATTGCACCGGCGAAGCTAGTTTCGCTCCGGCCGCCACCGTCGCCGGGTGGTCGCCTTCAAAACGAATTGGCCCGCCAACCTGCGCCGTCGAAGCGATGGACATCGAGTTCCCTTTGGCGTGAACATCGCCATCGATGGTTCCGGAAATGATGGTCTCGTCACCCATGTCGAGTAGATCGCGCCCCAGATGGCCGTCCACGCTCACCGTTTGCCCCATCGCCGTCAAGCTTCCGCCGATTTTACCCGCGGCATCCAGATTCACGACTTCATTAAAGGTCAGGACGTTCTTCGCCACGGTTCCCGTGATGTTCAGATTATTGGTGGCCGACCGGATGTTCCCGTCGATTTGCCCGCTGACGCGCACGGACTGCGCGAAAACAATGGCGTCGCCCTTGATGTGCCCGCTGATGTCGATGCTCTGGCCGAAGAAAAAGACATCTCCATCCACCGTGCCCTCAATTCGCGCGCGCGCGCCGGTGAGAAATAGATCGCTGTGGACGGTTTGATCCTTCGCGAGTTCATACGTCTCGCCTTTGTGAAATTCCGTGGCGCCGGCCGGCGCAGGCAAAGCCAGCGCCACGCACAATCCCGCGAGCACCAGCGCCAATGCCGACCCCCGCCGCAAGCGTCGCCGGAAAATCACCGCGCCGAATCCCGCCACTGTAATCATCGCCAGCACCTCGAAAAGTGTCATCATGGATTGCCATCCCTTCCAGAAGGCGCCTTGAAAAACCAGCAGACTCAGAAGGCTTGTTCCGCCGAATCCGGCTTGCTCCAATCGCTGCTGCAAAGGTTCGACATAACCCGTGTAGAGCGCGTAGACGCCCGTCGCCGCCAAGCCCAATACCAAGCCCCAAATCCAGCCGAACGATTTCCGCGCGCGCTCCTGAAATTCCGCCAGCCGCGAAGGCAGCGGTTCGTCTTCCTCGAGCATCGCGCGCGTGAGCAAACGCGATTCGCGATCGAGAGCCCGCAGCAAGGTACGGCACATTGCGCAATCTTGCGCGTGCGCGGAGACGGCTTGCGCGCGGGCGCGATCCAGTTGCCGCTCCGCGTAGAGCAGGCAAGTCATTTCATCCAAATGTTCCATCGTTCCGTCCGGTTCTTCAGGCGCCACCGGGTTTGCAGGTTCGCTCACGAGGTCCCTCCCGCAGCCAGCGCACTCTTCCCCTCCAGCGCCTGCCGCAGTTCATGCCGCGCGCGCAGCAATACGACGCCCACGAAGGCGCGCCGCACGCCGAGCGCATCGGCGATTTCGTCATAACTCATATCCGAGTAATAGCGCAAGACCAGAGCCATGCGCGCCCGCGCCCCCAGCTTGTCCAGTGCGTGGCGCACTTCTTCGCTCGTTTTCTGCTCGATCAGCCTGTCCAATTGATTCGGGTCTGGATGTTCCAGCGGCACATTGTCTATGTCTTCGGTCTCTTTGTCTTGCCGGATTTTTCGCCGCCGCAGAATATCCCAGCAGTGATTGGCAGCCACGCGATAGAGCCACGCAGAAAAAGAGCGCGTCTCGTCGTACTGGCTCAGCTTGCCTTCCCACAGTTTTGAGAAAATTTCCATCGTCGCGTCTTCCGCATCTTCCCGGGTCGGTAACGCTCGCCTGCAAAACCGGAAAATGGCCGGTCCCATCTCCCGATAAATTTGCCCCCAAGCTTCGGCATCCCCAGCACGAGCACGGGCAACTGCCTCCGTCGTCTCCGTCACTCCCGGCACGCTCATCGGGCCTGGTCTCAGCGGTTCCATAGACTAGTACGCAGGGGCGCCCCAAAAACTAACACGATCTTAACAAATAGCAATATCGCGGCCCGGGGCTATCTCTTCTCTGCTCAGCACTCTACCAGAAATGGCGCGGCGGGCCACAGTTCCCAGCAATGGAAAGAACGGACCGGCAAGCGGGTGCAATGGCTGCCCGTGGGCGCTAAAGCAAAGCCGCCGAGCCAGCTCCACCAGGTTGCCCCGGCGTCCATGAGGAACCGGAAAATCCGGGTTTCCGAAGCGGCTGCGGTTGCGTCGACTCTCCAAAGTCAATGCATTCAATATATTGCCTAGAAGCTGTTGCATAACCTAATACAGGGTCTTGAAAAGAAGGTAGTTGAATTTTCTGAGATGAGAGATAAGGAGAATCAGCAGCGCCCAAGGAGGGCCGATGGCCCGATCGGGTGCGTTGC
>JBARCY010000416.1:0-2058 GCA_049794595.1 Candidatus Acidiferrum sp. | reverse complement strand
GAAGAGATGCAGCACCACTTGGCGATGAAGGCCGAGGCGCACCTGACTCGGCAAGAGGGCATGTCTTCCGGGGAAGCGCGGAAAGCTGCACGGCGCGAGTTCGGCAACGAGCTCTTGTTGCGCGAGAAAAGTCGGGACCCATGGGGCTTTGCATGGCTGGAAACCTTGCTTCAAGATCTACGCTTCGCCTTCCGTATGCTGCGCAAATCGCCGGGGTTCACAGCGGTCGCTGTGCTTACGCTGGCGCTGGGCATTGGCGCGAATAGCGCGATGTTCAGTGTAGTCGACGGTGTTTTATTGGCCCCGCTGCCTTACTCCCAGCCGGATCGCTTGGTCGTGGTCTGGGAGAACAATCTACATTTCAAGCACACCGTTTGGCCTTCGTATCCTAACTTCCAGGATTGGCGACGCAGCGCCGGTTCGTTCCAGCAAATGGCCGCGCTCCGATGGCAGAATTATAATCTAACAAGTCCCGGCACACCTGAGCACGCTCTCGGCGAGGACGTCTCCGCAGATTTTTTCACCACGCTGGGTGTAGAGCTCGCCTTGGGCCGCAATTTTTCTCAGCAGGAAGACCAGCGCGGGGGAGCGCCGGTGGTCATCGTCAGCAACCGTCTCTGGAAGAATCGTCTTTCCGGCAGCGCGGAAGCGCTCGGCAAGCCCGTAACCGTAAACGGAGTTGATTACACCATCGTCGGAGTTCTTCCGCCGGGTTTTCGTTTCGGGGACGATGAGGTAGATGTTTACACGCCGCTCGGACAAGGCGACCCGCTAATGCTCGATCCTCGCGGCGCACCCGCAGTCTTATCCATCGCGCGACTGAAACCAGGAGTCAGCATCGCTCAAGCGCAAGCGGAGATGAGCACGATCCAGGGCCGCCTGGAGCAGCTCTATCCGGACGCGAATCGCGGCCTGGGAACCGACGTGGTGCCGCTCAAGCAGGTGATGATTGGTAATGTGAGCGGAACGCTGCTGTTGCTCCTGGGAGCCGTAGGGCTGGTTTTGCTCATCGCCTGCGCGAACGTTGCCAACCTGCTTCTGGCGCGCTCCGCGGCGCGCACGCGCGAGTTTGCTATTCGCTCAGCGCTGGGCGCGAGTCGCGCACGCGTGGTGCGCCAGTTGCTAACCGAAAGCATACTGCTTTCGTTCGCAGGAGCAGTTCTGGGATTGGCCATCGCAAAATGGGGCATTACTCCAGTGCTGGCGGCGGTGCCAGGAAGTTTGCCGCGCAGCGAAAACATCGGTGTGAATGCCCCCGTATTGCTCTTTACGTTGGGTGTTTCGATTGCCGTCGGAATTCTGTTTGGTCTCGCACCTGCACTCAAGAGTTCAAAGACTGATTTGCAAGCCTCGCTGAAAGAGGGAGGTCGGGGCGCGACCAGCGCGCATCATCGCGTGCAAAACAGCCTGGTCATTGTGCAGATGGCTCTGACGATGGTGCTGTTGGTGGGTGCGGGCCTGTTGTTCCGCACCATCCGCCACATGTGGGACGACAATACTGGCTTCGACATGCAGCACGTCGTCACTTTTAAGGTGAGTTTTTCGCCTTCGCTGACCGCGACCGCCGCGAGCATGCGCGCCGCCTACCAGCAGTTGCTCGAGCGCGTGCGCATGATTCCCGGCGTACAGGCCGCGGACTTCACCTACATCGTTCCTCTGATCGGTGAAGACAACGTTTGCCCTTTCTGGATTGGCTCGCAAAAACCCGCCGTGGTTCAGACGGCTGCGCGGATGATGGTTTTCGACACGGGTCCGGATTATCTCCGCACGATGGGAATACCACTGATGCGCGGCCGTTTTTTCACGCAGGAAGACACCACGAAGTCGCCGTGCGTCGCAGCAATCGACACCGTCTTTGCCAACACTTATTTCCGCGGCCAGGACCCGCTCGGTCAAGGCTTGAATTTCGGATGGACGCCGCCTTGGGGGCCTTGCCAGATCGTCGGCGTGGTAGGTCACGTAAAACAGTGGGGCTTGGGCGACGAGAGCGCCTACACGCAAGCGCAAGCCTATTTTCCGCTGTACCAAATTCCCGATGAGTGGGTGATCGGGTCGCAG
>JBARCY010000415.1:0-9847 GCA_049794595.1 Candidatus Acidiferrum sp. | reverse complement strand
GATGTGGCGGCTTTTGCTCCCAATGTGGCACAGATGTGCCACCGCAGTTTCTTCCGCGTTTCTCGACTCTTCGACAGTCTAAATGGAAGGAAATATATGGCAAAACCCAGAATTGAGCGGAGTTTGTTGTTTCCGAACAAGGAATTCCGAGAGCGAGTGCGGAAAGCGTCGAAGGACCGGGGCTTCCGATCCGAACAGGCATTTATCCTCGCCGCTTGCGAACGCGAGATTCGTAGGGGTGATGACACCGAATCCGTAACACAGTTTGAGGCCCGCATCGCAGCCACACTCACGAACCTGGCGAAGCAGGGGCAACATCTTCAAACGCTCGTAGAGGCGCAGGTCGCCATGACGGACGTGCTCCTGAAGTACGTCATTACCTGTGTTGTGGAACCCCCGGAAGATGCGCTCCCAGCGGCGCGCGTTCGCGCCAGGTTGCGTTACGACAAGCTGATCCGCGCTGCGGCGAAAGAGCTCTCGAACAAAAACAGAGACACTCTCAGGGCAATGGTGGTGGATTACTGACGAACCCGATAGGAGATCCTAAATCCAGGAAGAGTTGAACAACCTTCGATGCTCATGTATATATCACTACCGGACTGGGCTGCTAAGGCGTTTGGCAAGGAATTGCACGCCACAAAGCAACAGGAGAAGCAGGGCCGCGCACGGTAATCCTCTTTCTCGGAACGCGCGAATCACGCCGTCCTGCCGCACTGAAAATCATCGCCCTTGATCACGATCCAGGGAATCGGAACCCATCTCGAATCGGAATGTTGCGCCTTCATTGATTTTATTCACTAACAAAGGCAGTTCTCGCACACTTGCCTTTTTCCTCAGTTGAGTTCTTCCATCTAATCCCACGGGACATCTTCGAATCTGAAAAAGCCACCGATGAACCGGGGGCCTTCGTGGGGACCAGCAAATGCCTCCGGGACTAGGTTTCACGTAAACACAAAATTGATTTTTCATGGTGCTATATGTATAGTAGCATTGAACGATGGCACCCTGCCGATGCACCGAAAAGCCCAGTGCGAACCTTTTGGCGACGACGATACGTTCGCGGACACCACTCGCGATATCGGTGTGGTTATCTCTCCTCCAGCAACACTGTGCGGTCTGCATCGCTTCGATGGAGAATCGTCGGCTTCGCAAGTTGTACCAGCATTGACAAGAGTCTCTGGACGACCGGACCTTCGGCTTGCTACAGTTTCGCCGACGCCAGGACTGCGACAAGCGAGGAGAAAACGCTTGGAGAGCAGACTTGGACAGGACGGCACTTTGTATCAAGAGGGAAGAAAACAGACAGATCCGTGGTTGCCCGATAAACCGGCATACCTTCGTATCTTGCTGGATATTCCCGGCCAAAATAAACGTGTGAAACACAACGAACCCCTAGGCAAATACTCCACTCGGGAAGAGGCAAGACGAAAAGCAGATCGCTGGATAATGACGAACGGAATCAATGACAGAGAGAAACTAGAATCCGCACTACAGCCCGGCGACACCACCTTCCGCTCGCAGGCCTCATGGTGGCTCTCTGAACTCGGTTCTGGTCGCCTCAAGTCTCGCCAAAAGAACAAGCGCGGTCAGAAGATCAGAACTACGACTCTGGATGCGTACACGAGTGCGGTTGCATACCTTAATGAAAAAATCGGGGATCGGACGCTGGCCTCCTTCGACAACGCGGAGATGAAGGAGTTGGTCTTCACGATGGAAACAGCAACGAAAGAGACCGCCGAACAACGCTTCACACCAAAGACCATCGTCAACTACTACCTGATCGCGGCAGCAGTATTCGCCACTGCAAAGGATCGCAAGGGCAAACAATTATTCCCGCGTCAGTGGGATCTGAATTACATAGGCCTCCCAGCCATCGACAAGAAGGCGCAGAATACGCCTACGTTCGAAGCAGCGGAGATAGAGAGCATCTTGACCGCCGCAAAAGAACTGTTTCGCGTCCTCTACTGCCTGTTAGCTGGGTCGGGTTTGCGAATTGCCGAAGCTATGGGGCTCGAAATCGGGAAGCACTTTTCAAACGATTGCTCGATAGTTTATGTCCGTCAGCAGCGCAGCAAGAAGGGTCACAAAATCGAAAAGTATCCCAAAACAGATGCCGGTATTCGGGACATCGATTTACACCCTGACCTAGCTGTTCTGGTGAAGGAATACATCGGCTCTCGCAAGAATGGCTTTCTCTTTGAGACTTCTGGAGGCTTGCCTATGTGTCCGCGCAATATCCTGCGGGACAGCCTGCACCCAATCCTGAAAGGGATGGGACGCGAGTCGGCTGGCTTTCACACATTTCGACGCTTCCGTGAATCCATATTGCAAATGAGCGAGGCCCGTACTCTGCTCATCGATTATTGGATGGGACACGCGAACGGAGAAATGTCGGGGCGCTACGGCAAACAGCTGCTCGACAACGTTCAGTGGCGGCAACAGTGTGCCGCCAAGGTGGGTCTTGGTTTTGTACTTCCCACCAACAAACAAGAACCGATGATTGACAAGTCGGGACAAGTTTTGAGCGTTGAAGAGCAACAGGCAGTTGCAGTGTAAATTGCTGTGAGAGCGGGAGATAAAATGGTCGGGGCGAAAGGATTTGAACCTTCGACCTCCTGGTCCCGAACCAGGCGCGCTAGCCAGGCTGCGCTACGCCCCGAAGCCTATTTCAAGCGTAACAACAGTTTACGCGGGATTCGCAGCATCCGCAACAGAAGCGATATCTGCCACATCCATCTCCTCGACGTGCCGTTACTCCACAAAAAAAGCGAAGCCGCCGGAAAGTATTTGCTCTCCGGCGGCTTCTGGAAAGTTGTTATGTGGCGTTATTAGAACTCATAGCGCAATGCGAACTGCATCGTGCGAGGGTTCGTCAATAGCCCCGTGTAAGTGCCGAAGTTTGCGGCGTTTGTGATGGAGAGGTTCAAGCTCTGAACGTCAAATCGCGTTAGATTCAGCGCGTTGAAGACCTCCCAACGGAATTGCAAACTTTGCGATTCTTTCCATGGCATTTTCCAGCGCTTATCGAGGCCGAGATCCAAACTGGCGAAGCCGTCGCCCCGAAGCGTGTTGCGGGCTCCCACCTGACCAGGCATATCGGGTGCATAGGACCCAAGGGCTGTCGCCCCCGCGGCCGTGCTACCAAAGATGTTCACGGTGCCGTCAGGGTTCTTCGATGCTCCAACAGTCGTCACAGGGCCTGTCTGTGTCGCGTTTCCGGACAATTGCCAGTTCGTCGGCCATTCTGCTCCATTCGATACACCGACTGGAAAACCGCTAGTCCAGCGTGCGAGACCGGAGAGCTGCCACCCACCGATAACCGCTTCGGTAAAGCCATGCGCCGCCCCCGCGAACCGTCTCCCACTGCCGAACGGCAATTCCGCGACCCAGTTCGCATTGATCTGGTGCCGCAGGTCAAAATCAGAATCTCCTCGAAGCGCCGTGGGATCCCAAGGATTGATTACTTGGCCGCCCAAACCACCTTCGGCACCGATGCGGTTTGCATCCGATGAAATGTCCAGTGAGTGTGAATAGGTATAGTTGAGGTCAAACGTCAATCCATGCGTAAGGTGCTTACGGAGCGTAACCTCAAGGCCATTGTACGCAGCCGCTCCGATCGACCGCCATGCATATAGGGCCGCGAATTGCGGGTCCACAAAAGAATACGGGCCGCCTTTCGCATAAATGGGGTTACCTGAACTCGGATCGAAGAGACCCATGCCCTGGTCGAGGAATTGAACGGCTGTAGTCTCATTGTCGGAAAAGCAGGAAAAGAGGTTGTAGGCCGCTTGCAACGCGGTCATTGTGTTGGGTGCTCCGCAGAAACCTGGCGTCGCATAACCGTCTGGACTGGCCTGCAGAATGTCCGCCCAATACTGCGCAGTGGGTCCAACTGTCGCTGGCGTTATTGAGTTCACCGGCGTTCCTGCCCGGTATAACTTGGCCAGGGCCTGCACCGCCGAATAATAGTCAACGTGCGAAATAGGATCGACCAAATCCAATGGCGCAGCCACATCTTCCTGCGAAAGCAGCCGGTGCGAGAGGCGCCCAACATAGGCCACCTCAAGCGTGTAGTCATGCCACAGCTCACGCCCGACCGAAAGATCGATCGTATAGGAATAGGGCGTCTTCAGGTTCTGATCCATGCCCCAGTAGACCGCATAAGCGCCCGTCTCATTGCCGGAAGGAAATGTCTGCGGAAATGTGCCCGGAGGCGCTGACGCATACATCTGATTGCCTGCTAGGTCCATGGTC
The DNA here is from genome assembly GCA_049794595.1 of Candidatus Acidiferrum sp. Taxonomy (GTDB): domain Bacteria; phylum Acidobacteriota; class Terriglobia; order Acidiferrales; family UBA7541; genus Acidiferrum. Next base: position 5,593 of record JBARCY010000415.1, on the reverse strand, counting down.
GGGATGTTGCTTAGACCCGTCAGACCGGTTATGCGGGGCGCGGTTGCAGGGGTTTCGATTCCACCACCGTTGGTGAGGTTCGAAGATAGACCGAACGAGCCGCTCGCGTCGAAGGTGGCCAAAAGGGCCGGGCCAATGCGGTCGTACACCATACCGAAGCCGCCCCGAACCGTGGTTTTTCCATCTCCGAACAGGCTGTGGAACAACCCGTCAGACGCTTTCGGCGACCAGGCAAATGCGACGCGAGGTCCTAGGTCTTTCTTGTCCCAATTGTAAAATCCAGGGCCGTTGTTCGCCGGACCCCCTAGGTTGAAACTGATGGGAGGAGCTGCGTTCGCTGGCGTGCCTTGCAACATCCCAGCGCCCCGATTATTGAACCAGTTGGTCAAATCCACATTGGAAACCACCTGGTTTCCATTGGTTTCCCAGGGCGGTGAAAAAAGAGAATAACGCAGCCCAAAGGTAAACGTGAAGTTGGGTTTGATTTTCCAGGAATCTTGCGCGTACATCTCATACGCGTCGTCCGCAAAATGGCGCAGAACCGGCGCACCTTGGGCGATCGTGTCACCCGTGCGCGTAAAGTTGTACTGCGCGTTTACTTGGTCGACCATACCCACCATGGCGATCAACGGATAGTCGTAGTTGTTGCCGAAGGACGAGTCGACCGCTGGGTAGGCGGCTCCCGCGCAGGCCCCGGCAGTAACGGAACATCCAGGGTCGAAGTGCCCTGCCACACCCGTGTTCGCCAAGGCCGCAGTGTCAAACCACGACGCGTTTGTTGTCGCCGAGCTGAAAGAGTTGGAATTGCTGGATTGCGGATTGCGAAGTATGTTTACGTTGCCGCCGAAACTAAACGTGTGCTTGCCTCTAATCCAGGAGACGTCGTCCACGAAATTCTGCACTGGCACCTGGTAATTGAGGCTGTTTGTAACCGCCAAACTTGAGTTGTTTGGGGTGCTGTCATCGTTCAGTCCCCTGAAGAAAATGACCGGTTGTGTCTGGTTGCCAATTTCTCCAAAGCTTTCCCGCGTGAAGCCCCACCGGAAATTGTTCACCAAGGTTGGCCGCAGCACCGCGGAATAACCGGCCGCAAATCCTTTGTTGTAACTCACCTCGGTCAACTCGGGGCTCCCGCCCGGCAGGTAGGGCACTCCATCATTGACGTCGTTTTCCAGCCCTCCGCGCCAGTACAGCGTGTGATTGCCATTCTGGGTAATTTTGTAATCGACTCTGGCTATGTACCAATTATTTCCAATAAAGGCCGGGCCCTTAAAGCGATACCCCTGGAAGTTGACGCCATCGCCGACCGAGTTATCGTTAGGCAGCGGAAATGAATTCAAATACGGGATCATCACGTTGCTGCTGACTCCGATTCCTTGCGGATCCATCCCCTGGATCTGGCCCGGAGTCAGGCCGAAATAGCCCGGTTGTATGTTGTGCGCACCTGTCAGGCCCTGCACGTTTCCGCCAGGGCACGCAGCAGTGTTTAGGCTGCCGTCCGAGTTGGTTTGGCATAGATATGTTAATACGCCATCACGCATCGCGGCGCTGGGCACTACACGTACCACGCTCTGCTGTTCCGCTTGGCGTTCCCCTTCGTAATTCGCGAAAAAGAACAGGCGGTCTTTCCAAATCGGCCCACCCAAGGCTCCCCCGAAGTTGTTGCGAATTAGTTTCGGCGCTTCGTTGGGCTGCCCACTCTCGAGTTGCGAAAGTTTTACGAAGTAATCGTTCGCACTGGTTATCGTGTTGCGCAGGTACTCGTAGATTGCTCCGTGAAAATTGTTCGTGCCGCTCTTTGTCACTAACGCAACTTGCGCGCCCGAAGATCGGCCCTCGTCGGCGTTGTAGTTGCTCGTTGTCACTCGAAATTCCTCGACCGAGTCTGCCGTGACGGGTATGACCGACGTAAACGCGTAGCCTCTCGTGTCCGAGTTCACGTCCACGCCATCCAGCGTGATGTTGCTCTGGTCGCTGCGCGCTCCATTGACCGCCCCGCTTCGAGTGTCCGTCATCAGGTTGATGTCCGGGCGGTTGCCTGTATACGCGACTCCCGCTTGTAGCGACAACAGATCCGGCACGTTACGCGCGTCCATCGGCAGTTGCTTGATCTGCGTTTCGTTGAAGGCGTTGCCCAACGACGCGTCTGTCGTGTTGAGTGTTGTAGCCTGTGCCGAGACCTCAACGGTTTCGGTCGTGGTCCCAACTTCTAAAGTTACGTTTAGAGTCGCGGGCGTATTCACCAGCAGTTGCATGTTCTTCTGCTCCGACTTTCGGAATCCTGCCGCTTCTACGGTAAGAGAATAGGTTCCGGGTAGCAGCGCCAAAAACTCATATTCGCCCGTTGGGCCAGTTTTCGCCTGATGATGCACCGCCTGGGCGGCGTTATCCAAAGTCACCGTCGCGCCAACAATGGCTGCCCCGGTTTTATCGAGAACCGTCCCGCGCAGAGATGTTGTTCCTGTCTGTCCCCATGCAGATACAGCCGCTAGTAGTATTGCGGCAAATGAAATTAGCAAATTGCGCTTGATGAAATCCCACCTCATAGACTGCTCCTTTCGCGCACCCCTGCTTATGTTTGCAATATACGCCGATGGCCCGCACCAAGCCGATAGAATCACTATTGCGGCGCGTTGCCCGGTCTGACCTGGAAGGCACTGTAATAAGCCCTGGACAACATTCCTCACCGATCAATCGGCCAAACTTTGACTTAAACTTTTAGGCCAAATCGCCCACCAGTGTCAAGGAAAGTTCTTCTGAAATATCTTTTGTTTTTGAGCTAGCTAAATTTTGCATGAATGAGAGATACACTGCCGAACCAAGAAGATGGCGTTCACACGAAGCCAGCTTCAGCCCATCCGCAAAGTGTGTACATTCATCCCAGCTGCAGCAGCCGTGCTACCGTGATCGCTGGAATCCCCCGAATCGCTCCAAGGATCCTATCTGACACTTCTCCATCCAGCCGCACCAGCGAAACTGCCTCCGCACCCTTGGCAGCTTCGCGTCGCCCCAGCGCAAATGTCGCGATGTTCACGCCCATATTGCCGAGCGTCGAGCCCACCTGCCCAATGACTCCGGGTTCATCCCGATTTCGCAAATACAGCATCGTCCCGGCAAGCTCCGCTTCCACGGGAATGTTATCTATCTGCAACACTCGAGGCGAACCATCGTGCAGCACCGTGCCCTCTGCGGAAAAGCCGCGCACCAAACCTTCCTTTTCGGGCAAAGCTGCCACTTCCAGGGTGTTCGGAAATCCGCGCTCGCGCCGCCGCGTCTCTTCCTCAACCGAAAGCCCGCGCGCCGCGGCTATGGCGGGTGCATTCACCACGTTCACCTTTTCATCCAACACCGCGTTAAGCATCCCTGCCAGCACTGCGCTCCGCAACAAGTGCGTACCCACCTCCGCCACTTCCCCGGCGTAACGAATCCGTATCCGCGCCGGCCGCGCTGCCACTGCTTGCGACACCAGCGATCCCAATCGCTCGGCAAGGGCCAAATACGGCCGTACCCGCCGGTATTGATCCGCTGAAAGCGCCGGCAAATTCACTGCGTTTCGAATCAGTCCATCCGCCAGATAATCCTTAATCTGCACCGCCACCTGGGTACCCACTTCCTCCTGCGCCTCGGTCGTCGACCCCGCCACGTGCGGCGTCCCAATCACGTTCTGCATCGAAAGCAACGGCGAGTCCTTCGGCGGCTCGTGCACAAAAACATCCAGCGCCGCCCCGCCGAGTTGCCCGCTCTTCAACGCGTCCGCCAGCGCGCCCTCATCAATCAACTCGCCCCGCGCCGCATTGATCAGCCGCGCACCTTTCTTCATTTTGCCAATCGTCTCCGCATTGATCAAATTCTGCGTCGCTGGGCTCAGCGCCGTATGCAAAGAGACAAAATCGCTTTCCGCGAGCAACTTTTCCAGCGGCACCAATTCGACCTGCACCTCCTTCGCCGCCGCCTCGCTAATGTACGGGTCATACCCCAGCACGCGCATGTCAAACGCATCCGCGCGGATGGCTACTTCGCTTCCGATGCGGCCAAGCCCGATCAATCCCAGCGTTTTCCCGCGCACCTCCGTTCCCGCCGCCGACGACTTCTCCCACTTCCCTTCATGCATCGATTTATCGAGCCGCGGCACCTGCCTCGCCAGTCCCAATAGCAACGCAAACGTGTGCTCCGCCACGCTGATTGCATTTCCACCCGGCGTGCTCATCACTAGAACTCCGCGCGCGGTGGCCGCGTCCAAATCAATATTGTCCACGCCTACGCCCGCGCGCCCCACCGCTCTCAATCGGACCGCTTTATCCAGCAATTCCGCGGTAACTTTCGTCGCGCTCCTCACAATCAGCGCGTCCGCGTCCGCTATCTCCGCGTTCAGCGTATCCTTCGTCGTCAGAACGATTTTCCATCCCGTCTTCCGCAGTAATTCGACACCTCGTTCACTGATCTTGTCCGCAACTATGACTTTCATCGGCCCTCGTTCGGATTGGATTGCGTTTCTGCGTTCACCTGGCGGGCAAAATCCGCCGAAACTAGAATATCAACGGTAGCGAGCCACTCGCGGCCTGTCAAATCCTCTTCGTCTTTTTCTTCTCTGTGCCTCTTCTCTGTGTCTCTGTGCCTCTGTGTCTCTGTGAACTCTGTGTAAAGTCTTTTTCTTTCTTTTCTTCTGCTATATTGAAATGCATGACACTCTCCGAAAGAATCCAAAAAGACCTGACCGACGCCATGCGCTCCAAGGACGAGCTCCGCCTCAGCGTCCTCCGCGGCGTCAAGTCCGCCATCCAGTACAAAGAAACAGAAAAGATCCGCGCGCTCGACGAAGCCGAATCTATTCAAATCCTGCAAACCCTCGTCAAGCAGCGCAAAGAATCCATCGACCAGTTCGGCAAAGGCGGCCGTCAAGACCTCGTGGACAAAGAAACCAAGGAACTCGCCATCCTCGAGTCCTATCTGCCCGCGGGGGCCAGCGACGCCGAAATGGATGCCGCCATCTCCAAAGCCATCGCCGAATCCGGCGCCAACTCCATCAAACAGATGGGCGCCGTCGTCAAAGCCGCCAAATCCGGACTCGAGGGCAAAGTGGTCGACGGCAAAGCCTTAAGCGACCGCGTCCGGGCCCGCCTTTCCTGAGATCCTCTTTTTCGCCCGTCCGGCGATGCACGTCTGCTTCTACGCTCGACCCGAACACTTCGCCGTTCTCCGGCCACACTCCGCGCACACGTCGGCGCGGCCTGGGCCATCGCGCCATTGATCTCTGTCTTTTGGTGCGCCCGGCCGGTCAGGAGGCGCCATGACGATGAATGCATGCCTGGCGCGGTGTACACCAGTCACGAGTCACCAGCCGCTTACACGGCTTCCTGGAGCGAGGTTACTGCGAAGCTGGCGTCAGAACCGCTGTGCTCCGCTCGTCGCCCGCGATAATTCGATAGAGTTTTTTCAGTTCTTCGACCTTGGCCAGCGGCACGCTGGGATCTTTCACTTCAAACTTCCGCGTGTAACGCAAAACGTTTCCCTTAACTTCCGACTCGCTCTGATAGCTCGCGAATCCGTAGTCAACCTTCACAGGAGGCGGCAGGTCGTCGACGTGGTAGCCCGC
>JBARCY010000414.1:0-3019 GCA_049794595.1 Candidatus Acidiferrum sp. | reverse complement strand
CCGTCGTGAAGCGATAGTCAGTTCCATAGAACGCAGTGAGATGGTATCCCCAGTCGAAGTGATCGTTTTGCACCGTGTCCGGCAAACGCTCCACGTATATAACCGCCTGATTGACTTCGATCTTGTTCGGAAAGATGTCGTAGGAGACGGGAAAGTTGCTCTGCGCTGAAGTGCTGAAGTTTATGCTCGTCTCAACCCAACCGTAGATTTTCGTGCGGCTGTTCTCAAGCCCAAGCGCGGACATTAAGGGATAAGTGTTGCCATCGGGAGCGCCGATGTCCGGTGAGCCACCGTATCCCCAATCGGAAAACGGGAACGGAGGTGAATCTATGGGGGCCGGAAGCCCGCGTTTGGCCGGAGTGGTTCGGGCTGGGTTCGCCCCCGCCCAATCCTGCTTGTAGAACTGCGCCAGCCGCTGGAAGAAGTTGCCCCTCAGCACATTCTTGCCATTGTTGTTCGCGTCTTGCCCTTCGGCAGGGGCTCCAGAACCTTGGGGATCGGAGTTTACCAGGATAGACGATGGCGCTGCCGCCGTTGCGCCGTCCTGCGCGAATGGCACCGAATCCATCGGCGGTTCATCTGGGGCCAGCACGCCATTCAGCCAGCTAGGAAAGTTTGCGAACATAAACGATTCCCCATTCGCCGTTTCGTGACTGGCAGCGACCGGCAGCGACACACTGGCCGTCTCCGTCTTCGGCGGTGAACCGCCATTCTCTCTATCGTCCGCAGAAACGCACATGGGAACCGCGCTGAAATAGAACAATCCCGCAAGCACCAGCTGAACAAACCCTTTCTTCTGTTTGATCGCGCGCATATCCCTCTCCAATAATCATTGCTTGGCAACGGAAGTGTCGGCGTCGGAAGTCGGATAACTTCAATAGGCACACAACGCTGTATCGTTGCCAAAAAAGGGTAGCTTGGGAGGCGTTAAAAAATCGTAAGTAGCCTGATAGCTTTTTGTAAGTGGAAATTACTGATCGGCAGAAAAATTAACGCCGCAGGGGCGCGGCGGGATTGCGTCGGGAAATCTCCAATGCCACTTCTCGTGCCTCTTCGTGAACCAAACCGTTTGTAGCCAGAATCACAGGGCCACCCAACTGGTAGGGCTGCCCAGCAAAATCGCTGACCTTGCCCCCTGCTTCCTCAATCAGCAGAACGCCGGCGGCGGTATCCCATGGTTTAAGTCCGAACTCCCAAAACCCATCAAACCGTCCGGCCGCAACGCCGGCCAGATCCAAAGCCGCCGAGCCGTCGCGGCGCACTCCATGCGATCTCAACGTAAAATCCCAATAATAATGAATGTTTGGAGTTGCCAGCCTTTTGTGCACCGGAAAACCAGTGCACAAAAGACTCGTCGAGAGCGTGTCCACCTTCGAAGCGAAAATCCTCTTCCCGTTCAGCGTCGCGCCTCCGCCTCGTGCGGCGGCAAATAGCTCCTCATAAAACGGGTTGTAAACCACCCCCGCCAGAAGTGCCCCTCGCTGCGCCACCGCAATCGAAACCGCAAAGCAAGGATACCCATGCGCAAAATTGGTGGTGCCATCCAGCGGATCGACATGCCAGCGAAATTCCGACGCGCCTTCGTGCCCGCTTCCCTCTTCCGCCGCAATCGAGTGTTCCGGAAAGTATTTTGTCAGCCGCGCCACAATCGCTTGCTCCGAGCGTTTGTCCGCTTGCGTAACTAAATCGACGTCCCCCTTGTAGGCAATCTGGACCGGGCGGTCGAATTCTTCTCGCAGGATTTTGCCCGCTTCCTGGGCAATTTCAATGGCGGCGCTGAGATAATCCTTGCTCATGGGGAAATTCGCGTCGAAGCACTTCAACAGACCCGCGATGCTACGATGCGCCCTCCACTCTACCACCTGCGCCGAGAAAATTGCTGGATCCGCAATAAACGAGTTTTATGCCTCGCTAGCGCCTCTTGAGCGCATCTGTTTTTTTGCGCCATCTCCTTCCCATCCGCGTTAAGATAAATTCCCGTCCAGAATGCGAGGTACATCATGATTAGAATGTGGAAGCTCGGGTCCTGTGCAACTCTGCTTCTCATCTTTTTCCTATCCATCGGCCCAGCTCGCCTCTTGGCCCAGGACAACAAAGTCATGGGCGTATTGTCCTTTGACGGCGATACACAGCTGGACAGGGACTCTGGCGTGTGGGTCGATGGCGACTACGTCGGCTACGTGAAGGAATTTAGGGGAAAGAAGAGTCTGCCGCTATTGCCAGGCAAACACCATATCGTCGTGAAACAGAAAGGCTACGCCGATTTGACTCAGGATGTCGTCGTCGAGCCCGGTCAGACCCAAATGATTCAAGTCTCCATGCACCTGCTCCCAGGCGCGACGACTCCCGATGTGACTGCGGAGCTGAAAATTTCAGTGCAACCAAAACGCGCCGCTGTCTTTCTCGATGGCAGCTACGTCGGCCACGCCAGCGAGCTGGGCGGAAGATTTCACTCGCTTCTGGTGAGCCCCGGGAAGCACAAAATCAAGATCGAGCTTCCCGGCTATCGCACCTTTGAAACCGACGTCGACGTCCTCGCGGGTCAAAAATCCGAAGTGAAGACCGAGCTCGTCAAAGGCAGCATCGAACAAGCGGGTGAGGACATAAAAAAGCCGCAGTAGCCGCTCCGCCTCTGAAATCAACGAAGAGAGCGCGCCTCGCTAATTACTCGAGTGCTCTCACTCGGTCAGCTCCTGAAAACGCAGCTCGGGCGGCTTATCTGACGGGCGCTAAAGAATTGAGATAAGCGAACTTTGCGATTGACAAAAAGTTACCTCTGCCTTACAATCTCTTCTGGGTAAGAGTGCGCTTCAAGCCCGGGAACGCCCATCTCCTGATCGGCGTTTTTTCTTTCCGGGGACTGTTCCTTCGCTCCAACTCATTTATTATCAGCACTGGCTCTGTTGACATCCTCGGCACAAGTTGGATATCGAGGAGTCGACAGGGAGGGGCGAGAGGTGTTTTCTGATGGGACAGGAGGGACGATGCCCGAGGTTGGTCTCCTGCCCATTGCTCGTGT
>JBARCY010000413.1:0-2707 GCA_049794595.1 Candidatus Acidiferrum sp. | reverse complement strand
GAGATCGTCGAATCGGTCTGGAGCACGCGGACCTCGCGTGTACCCTTTCCCACTAGATGGATCGTTTTCGCGCGCAGAGACTGCAGCGTCACATTTTTAGTATTCGTTAGCTCGATTGAAGGGGCGGTGGACGACGGTGCGGTTTCCACCTCCACGGTATCGAGTCGCAGATCTTCGACATCTTCCGCGGTGAGACCGGATCGCCACGTGGCCGAGTGCGGTTGCTCCCAGCGGATCTCCGAATCTTTTATGGAAAAGTTGCGCGCTTGACGAAGAGTGATGGCGGTGCGCGTGTTTTCGTAAGGCGCGGCCGGATCATGAGAGACGAACAGCTGAACGTTATCGAGATGGATGTTTTCGAGCCAACTATCGGGATGGCCGTTGATTGCCGACGTGCCAGTGCCGTGAGCAATCACGTTGGAGATCGAGACGTTTCTGATCTTGCCGGCAGGCGGTTCATGATCGCGCTTGGTCCCATCGACCTCGCTGCGACGCTTGATGTTGAAGTGAAGCGGGTCGCCGTCACCCCACCAGAACCAATCGAAGCGGCGCGTTTCGATCGAAACGTTGGAAATCAGAACGTCTTCCACTACGCCGCCGTCGAACACCATGAACGCAAGGCCGCGATTCGAGTTGGTAATGACGATGTTGTCGATGGTGACGCGGCGGACGGCGTTGGAGTTGCCATCACAGAACTTCAGCGCGCTGGAGGCCGAGGAAAGGCGGCAGTTGGTCACCGTTACATTCTCGGTGGGCAATGCCGGACCCCAAATATTCGCCGACCAAAGGACGATCGCGTCATCGCCTGTCTCGATGGTTGAATTGGCTATACGCACGTCCTGACAGCCGTCCGGGTCGATGCCATCGGCCCAGACGCCCTCTTTGGCACTGGAATAAATATAGACGCCATCGATGACGAGCCTTTTGCAGGCGTAGGGGTTGATGGTCCAGCTGCGCGATCGAATGAATTTGAGGCCCGCGATGCGGACATCCTGGCAACGTAGCAGCAGAACCAGGCGCGGATTGACCGCCTCTGTGGGGTATCCAGAAGGGAACGATCTGAGGAGCGGCTTCCCGGTGGCCTCCATCAGGAGTTGGTTGGGGCGAATATAGAAATCATTGAAGTCATTGAGCTGCCACTTGTAGGAGGCTTGGCCATCAATCGTGCCGCGGCCTTCGAGAGCGATGTCGTGCAGATCCTCGCCGATGAGCAGTGCCGATTTGGGAGGCGGATCGAATTGGCGGCCATCGAGCGAAGCGAAGATCGTTGCACCGGCTTCGAGATATAAGCGCACTCCGGAGCGGAGCTGGAGTTGTCCGGAGGTGTAATCGCCGGGCGGGACGTACACCGTGCCGCCACCGGACTTTCCGCAAGCATCGATGGCTTGTTGGAGGGCGGGGCGCGCGTCGTCCTGTTTGCTCCCAGTGGCGCCGTAGTCTTTCACGTTGTAGACAAGTTGGGCGGAAAGCTCAGGAGCGGGGGCGAGAGTAGCTGCCACGAGATTGTGGCCGAAGAAGGTCGCGCTTGCGGCACCTGCTGCAGCGGAAGCAAAAAAACGGCGGCGGTCGAGCAAGGAAATACCTCCTCCTACGACGAAGCGGGGATGCTATCGTCTGCGGGCTTCGTTGACAATAGAAGAGCGCGGCCAACTAAGAGCTGTGGGAAGGCAAAACTCACTGGGTGAACTTCGCCGGCGGCTGCGCAGCGCGGCAGGAAGGTGCGGATGAACATGCTGAAATTCTCGTTCATCTGGCGCTGTGCTTCGGTGGCGACGGTGTCGAAGACGATCGACGATTTGCCGGAACCCGAGACGCCGGTGAAGATGGTGATCTTGCGTTTTGGGATGCGCAGCGAGATGTTCTTCAGGTTGTTCTCGCGCGCGCCGCGAATCTCGATGTATTCCTGAGACATGGTTTCCTCTTTGGGTTGCTATTTTGCCCCAGGCCGACCAGGTTGGTCGAGAGAGAGGGGTACACCCCACCCCGGGTGTTTTTTGTAAGAGTGGCAAATGCAGGACTTATGCTTGATGCGGCGTCAAGAATCGTGACGAAAGCAGATAGAGGGAACGTCGCGAGTGGATGGTGACGAGTGCCGGAAGGATCGGGCGGGGAGCAGGCGCGAGTAGATTTTAACGCCACGACCGGGCCGGGGCAGGCGCCGTGCACTAAGTTCGCAGAGAAGATGGGGATACCCCACCTCGGGTGTTTTGTGCAAAGAGTGCGGAAGAATATGAAACGAAAGGAGTTGGGATTTTGTGCAGTGCAAAAGAGTGCGCCATAGTGTGAAAAGAAAGAGGTTGATTGACGAAAATGGAAAGTCGAACAAGAAGGCCAAGCTGAACGGTTATGGCGGGGTACTTCAGATGAGCGCGGGAGGGTGGGACGCGGGCGAAACATAAAACATGGTAGCATGGATTTGTACTACTGTCAAGGACTATTATGGAGTGTATATCATTCGAACGTGAGACGGGGAAGTGGAGTGGATTGAGGCGGTTGGCGCGAGATTCGGAGTTTGGTGAGACGGGGTGGTGACGAATTGTTCGGGGCCATTGACGCGAGCGCCCTGCCATCCTAGGATGATTCCATGAGCGCGATGATTGCGGCCCCTCTGAACTGGGTGGAAGCTGTTGGAAAACTACATTTTCCATCGAAGACCGACCGTCGCCTTCAGGAACTCATGGACCGCAACAACGAAGGTCTTCTCGGC
>JBARCY010000412.1:0-8514 GCA_049794595.1 Candidatus Acidiferrum sp. | reverse complement strand
TTCAACTTCTTCGCCACTCCTTGGATCGTGCCCACTCCAAACCGGTACTCCCGACGTATCTCCTCGAACAGTTCCACTTTGCGTCTCCTGTCCATCGGCCCCCCGTCGTTACCGCTGACAGGTTAGGCCGTCCGTCATGTACAGGATGGGCCAAATCAGGTTGTCAAACGCATCAGATCCTGAGGATCTTCCAATCGGAGACCCGTGGGCGGAGCGCATCCTTAAGGCGCTCGAATCAGCCAAGCTAATTCTCGTTCTAGGCACGGACCGTGGATTCAACCGCAAGTGGGTATGGTTCGAGGCTGGAGCAGGGTGGGATCGGCGTCACCAGATATTTACCGGTTGCGTAGGTAGAACTCGAAAGAGCAATTTGACGCCACCGTTCAGCCAGCACACGGCGCGAAACCTAGACGAGGAAACTGACTGTAAAGATTTGTTTGCCGTAATAGAGAAAGAGTTCCAGGCAACCCGGGAACACGCGATCGACTCCGCCGACCTGTGCAACAATTTGATACGCTTAGACGTTCGCGCGGAAGAGCGACAACGACTGCTCGTACTTGAAAGAGAGGAGAGGCCCTTTCAGGAAGCACAAGAGTGTTCACTAGATGAAAAACTTAGGCCTTTCGATATCTTCAGTTGGGACCTATTGCGCTACCTGCTTCTGAATGGGGAGTCGGACGGCAGGCACATTTATGCGGCGGCTCTGTTTCCCGATACAAGCATGGGCAACATCCTCCAGTTTGTAGAACAGTCAGGTCTAGTCTTGCAGCGGACGGAACGGATTGGAAGCATGGAGTCGAACAGGTACTGGAAAATAAGTCCCGCATTTGAGTCTCGACTGAAACCTCTGTTATTTCCTCGCGCGGAAAATGAGGGACCTAGGAAATTTCGTTTTTAGCGGGCGTGCGGATGCTCTAATACGGTCTTGGTATTCTCGGTGTGCGTCTAGGACTACTCCTGTAGAGTCGATATGGATAGCATCGACATTTTAGCGACGTGCCAAGTCTGTGGGGCGGAGAACGCAGTCACGATCACTACAGGCGATAGAACTTTTCTAAGATGCCCGAAATGCAAGAATGTTTTATTGAACTATGTGGGTGTGGCTGGCTATATCTATGTGCTTTCAAACCCCAGAATGAAGGGGCTTTTCAAGATTGGCTTCTCGGTGCGCCCAGTTCAAGAAAGAATCGCGGAATTGAACGCGGCAACAGGCGTCCCGGCACCGTTTGAGTTAGAGGCGGCGTTTATCAGCTCCGACCCTAAGGTCCACGAACAACAGATCCACATCGAACTTGAAGCTCATAGGATACAGGGCAAGGAATTCTTCGAGGTCCACATCTCCAAGGCTTTACAGGTCGCGGAATCGATATGCAAAAGGACGCCTATCTATCTTAACCCCAGGAATGGCACGACCCTAAAATCGCACGGACGAGCGGATTCTGGGGGCCCAGACGCGGGGTACACGACTCGAGATAGGATCTTGAGAGCTTGGCGTCGGCACCCGTGGTAGAAATGACGGCGGGTGCCCCAGACATCGGTTTTACGTCTGGGTCTTTCTTTTGGCTTGTCGCTATTCCCTGATTCTTAACCCAGAAATTTCCGCGGTGGATTATTCCATATCTTCTGTTGCATCTCGGCGGTGTGCCCCTATTTCTCGGACGCGCGGTTCGGAAACTGCACGATCTCATCGTCATCGGCCTTGCTGTTTCGAGCCGATGGGGAATCGACCTTGCTCAGCAACCCCGGCGCTACGTTCCAGTTTTCCCCTGCATCGGTGACTACCGTAACCGTCTTTTTGTTATAGCGCGTAAGCGTCCCGAACACCGCCGCTCTGCCGTCGGGATGGAACTTCACTCTTTCGCCGATGCGGAAATCCAGCATCGCCGAGTGCGAGCGCATTTGATGGAGGAACCTGAGCCGAGCCACAACCTTATGGTTCAACTCGATCAGTTCTTCTTCGGAAAGCGAGTCAATATCGATGTGGCGCAAGGTGCACCGTCACTCAAGTAAGATGCCCGTAGTTTACCGGAAATTCGTCGGCGCCGCGCCCTATACGCTAGGTGCTTCTTGCCCGGAACTACACATCTTTCGGTTTCCATAGCAGCCGCGCCGCCTTCCCAGGATGTGCTGCCTCGCTTTTCGGCAGCCACTCGAACTCCACCTCGACAGGAACTCTCAGCGCCTTTGCCAGACGAAACGTGTTCGACCATGCGTGCTCTGCATCCACATTCTGTATGCAGGCATTTATTTCGGCAACATACCGATAACCCGCCTTCGCCCGCTCCGAACTCGCGCGGCCAAGGTCAGCTTTGCCGTCGTGATCCGCCGCACGGCCTCAACGGAGCCTGGGCGTCTAACTGCCTCAATATGAGCAACATGCACCAAGCTATTCCAACCATCCGCCTTCCGCCCCGCGAAATCAGCTGTCATGATCCGCGTGTGCCGAAGGCCGGGAACCTTTCCGGGTTCAAATTCGCGCTGTGGCTGTAGCTTCGGGCCCCCCGCGACCCTGGTTGTCCCGAGATCGCTGCGTCGTGCCCTGTTTGAGCCTCATAGCTTCTCAGCAGTAGCTCGATCACCGTAACCGGCGTATCCACTAGTGGCGCTGCCAGCTTCTGCAACCGCGCAAACAGGGATTCGGGGATCTCAATGGACGGCATTTATATTAACTCTATACTTCTATAACCGAAGGATACAAATTTGCCAAGCACCCTAGGATGCACAGCCTCCCGTCGCAGGAAAGGCTCTGTGCTTGTCGTTAAGGAAAACGTAGGCTGGTTCGATGTCGGTGGCAGTCGAGCGAAGACAAAGGTCGTCGCGCCCTCAACTCCCGTTAGGCCGCTATGCGATTGGCAACAGCTGATCAGGTTTCAATTTGACTGTGTTCCCTAGCGATTTTAAAATCAAGTTTCGGGCGTTCGTCTCTCCGTAGAAGGAAGGTCCACTCCTGATGGCTCATTGTCTTGCTGTAGCTTTGTGCGCTGCTAGTGCGTTCGCACCTGCTGCTCCTGCTCAGGTCTCAAGCTCCACCATCGAACCCCTCCGCGTCCCCGCCGGAACGGTTCTGGCCTTTCACTTACAGACTCGTCTTCGTCATTCGACCGCTGATCCGCTCGATGTGTTGCCGCAAGGGACAGTTGTCCATGTAAGAGTTCTTAGCTCCATCGACTCCGGCGTGGATCGTGACGGCACCGAGTTTCGCGGCTCCGTGGTATCGGACCTCGGCATTGGCGCCAATGTAGTCATTCATTCCGATGCGGAGGTACAAGGCCTTCTCGTTCTTCTCCGGAGCAGGAATCATCCTGACGGTTTCCGCTACGAACTCCTCCTCACGGAGCTCACTGACCACGGAAAATCCTACCCGCTCACCGCTTCCCTCAACCCTTCCTTTTTCGATGCCGGCTCTCAGCCCGTCCCAACCGCGAAAGTGGAAGCCAAAGACCTTGCCAAGCTGAGCACGCCCGCCAATACCAAGATTCCTGTAAACACTCAGCAATAATTCTCGGACAATTCTCGCTAATACTCAGCGCACTGAGTGCGACATTTCATTGCTCCATTGAGATTCGCCAATCGTACTAGCCCTTTGTTTACGCTGCGAGAAGACATTTCCGGTCCTGGTACTAGGAGATGGGGCGCTGAATTCTCTTTTTATTTTCCACTAAGCCCTTTGTCCCATTGAAGTTCCGACATTTTTCGCGCCAACTTCCCACTCTGGCACACTTTCTGCTCTCTTCTACTTCCTCAGCCAAATCTCCAAGGAGGGTATGTGATGAAAAACGTATGGCGATTTGGTTTTTCCGCGTTGGCGGGCACGGTTCTCGTAGCGGGAGCCTTGGCTTTGCCACCGGTTAGCACGCATCAAAGTCAGGAAGGTCAACAAAGTCAACAGCCTGCCGCTCAGACGCAATCCGTGTCCGGAACAATTGCCTCAGTTGAGAAGGATTCCTTCACTCTCACAGTCGGCTCCGCGACGGAACAGAGTGCGCAGACTACAAGTACGAGCACTGCAAAGACCATGTCTTTCGCGATTGACAAGAACACGACGGTCGAGGGCACACTCAAGGTCGGTTCTAGCGCCGATGTGACCTATCGTCAGGACGGCGGCGTCAACGTGGCCATCAGCGTCCACGTCACTCCCTAAAACGTACCGACGCCACACCGAAGTAACTACAGCTTGCCTTGGGGCTCTCCTAGAGCTTTTTTCTCATTCCTCTCGAGGAGTCCCAAGACAAGCGCAGAAATACCACACCCGCGGTGGGGAAGTCGATTTCGGGCTGCTGCTGGATGGACTCTATTTATATCGGTAAGGTCATATTGCTGGCTCTTTCAAAAGGCTTTAGCGCGTCCCTGATGCGCTCTATCCATTGCGTCAACAAAAATTCTCTCTCTTCAGGCCTCAATTAACCGCGTTGCAAACAGCAATTCTTGGGAGTACGCTCTCGCAAGCCTCACCCTGCCACTCCCCCCAGCGGTTTTGTGAGACTCGGCCAATTCCCGAGGAGTTTTCAACATTTCATTCTTGGGAGAATGCGCATGTCGTCAGAAACCAAGGCCATCGTACGCCGCCTTTATGAGGAAGTCTGGAACAAACGCCGCCTCGAAGTTGCAAGTGAATTAATCTCCCCCAGTCACGCGCTCCATGATCCGCATCTTGCCGGGTCGGCCGTCGGCCCGGAAGCCTATAAGCGTGTTTGCACGCAGTTCATCGCCGCGTTTCCTGATCTGCAGTTCACCGTGGAAGATTACATCTGCGAAAAGGACAAAGTCGTCGTCTGCTGGACCATCTCTGGGACGCACAAGCGGGAGTTTCGTGGAATCCCTGCGACAAACAGGAAGATCTCCCTCGAAGGGGTCACCGTCAATCACATCGCGAGGGGAAAGATTATGGATTCCTACGTCAGCCTGGATTATCTAGGCATGATGCAGCAATTGGGCGCCGCTCCGGCCTTCGGCCAGTCCAAGGGTGCCGCCACCCTCTAGACTCGCTTTGCGTTTCACGGCCACATCGGATTCATTCCGACGTTTCTTTGTCAGGCAATTTGATGGCTTGCGCTGAGAACTTCAAGCGCTTAAATCTCCGATCTCGTCTTGGCAGTTATAACCACATGATCGCTCATCTGTTAAGGAATGTTTTATCTCGTGAAGAGCGAAGCCCTCGATAAACTGTCAATTCTAGCTGAAACGGCGAAGCCCAAGAATCCGATACGCTTCAGCAGCGGAAATTTGAATGACTATTTCTTCTTCGCGAGGATGCGCGCAATCTGCGCAAGGTGATTGAGGTCGTGCCCCGCCATCATCTGCAGAATTCGTTCGAGAGTTTCTTCGCCGCGCTCCGCATGCATCCCGAACTGCTTCCATTGTTCCGGCGTGAGTGATTTGTAGAGCTCGAGATTTGCCTCGCGGATGGCGCGGAAGTGCTCGAGACTTTTGCGCGGATCGTGTTTTGCGTAATTGCGCGCGGCGGCCAGCGCGTCCTGGTCATACGCCTGAATCGGCGTGCCGGGTGCGGCGAGAATAGCCCGAAGACGCCAGGCCGTGACGATTTCCGCGTCGGTCAGATGAGCGAGGACTTCTCCGACCGACCATTTGGCGGGAGCGGGACGCTTGCGCAGTTTGGATGCAGCAGCGCCTTTTATCAATTTGGCCAGGGTTTTAGGAGTTGCTGCCTGTGTCTTTAGAGGATCTTTTCCTGCGACGTTTCCTAGAATCCGTTTCGTGTACTCTTCGGCAGTCTCCGTCATGTTGTTGATGTCCCTTCGTGGTGATTCCTGATGATTCGATCGGCGTGAGTTGGCTTCAAAAAGTTGTAAAGAGCCTCTTCCAGCGAATTTCGCCTGGATGAAGCACGGCATTGGCGTATGCGAGGAATCGCTCGCGGATTTGGCCGGATTCCCATGCGCCGGACGAAGCGTCGAGAGACATGTAAATCATCACAGGTGTGCCAATGATATTTTTTCGCGGAACGCACCCCGTGAACCGGCTGTCGTAGGAGTTGGTGCGGTTGTCGCCCATTACGAAGTAGCAATCGGCAGGAACCTTGTAGGGCGAGCGCATGTCGTACGGCTCGCTTGCTCCGGTCGTATAATTCTCGTGGAGTTTTCGTCCATCGATCCACACGGTGCCGTCATGGATGTCCACGGTTTCTCCAGGCAGGCCGATTACGCGCTTGATAATGTCCGACGTTTCCTGCGCGACAAACGGAGTGAAAATCACGATTTGCCCGCGCTTGGGATTCCGCCAAAGCGACACATGCCAGTGTGTGAATGGCACGCCAGCGTCGTAGCCGATGCGGCTCATGATGAGGTGGTCGCCGATGAGCAGAGTGTTCTCCATCGAGCCTGAGGGGATTACGCGCGCCTGGCCGATGGTTCCATTGATGAGCAGAAAGAGGAGCACGACCCAAATCCAGCCTATGATTTCGCGCTGGACACGCTTCGTTCGCGACAGCTTCTCTTCGGGCTTCCCGCTTTGTTGTTTGCCGGATTTCATCCCACACCCCGTCCAGCTATTCTACCTGTTCTCTCCGCCCGCCGAGAGTTAAGACGCGCTGGCGCTGGGGACGTGAGCGAAGGCTTCGCGCCGCGCGATATCCGCGATGATCGTCCGTGAGCCCATATACAAGACGAAAGCGAGCGCGACGCAGAGAACCGGGATGATGAGCATGGCTTGCTGCAGGCCGACGGCACGGAACGCTTCGGTGATTGTGGCGGAACCGGCCAGTGTGGCGGCGCGGTGGGCGAGCACATCGCTCAATTTTCCGGTTAAGAGTGGCCCGAAAGACGCGCCACATAAATACATGGCCATGAAATAGATCGCCATGGTTGCACCGCGCTGATCCGGCGCCACGATGTCCTGGATCGCGGAGTACACAAGGCCGTAGTACGTCGTCAGTGCGGAATACGTCAGCCCTAGGAACACCATCGCCGTATACAAAGAGCCCGCCGGTTGGAGAATCCCCACGCACGCGAAGGGAATTGCAATGAGTGCCAGAACAGCAGCGCAAAGCATGCGGCCGTCTTTCCGCCGGTGCACGATCCAATCCCCAAGATAGCCGGCGAACACGCCGCCACCTACGCCGCCAGAGAGATAGACGATGCCGGTGGCGATGCCCGAGTGCGCAAGCGAAAGACCGTGAACCCGGCTGAGAAAGGCCGGCAAGAAGGTGGCGAAGGCGTAGGCATTGAAATTGAGCAGAGCGCCGGAGGCGATGATCCACCACAATGTGGGGATGCGCAGCACGCTCCACATCGAGGAACGCGTGAGGGGCTCCTGATGGATTTCGCTTGCGCCGCGCTCTGGTTCGCGGAGCATCAGCAATGCCGGCACCAATAGCAACGCCGGGAGCGCCGCAATAACCATGGCCGCCCGCCAGCCGTATGCTTGCGCCAGCGGACCACTGAAGAAATAGCCGAGTGCGCCGCCAACCGGCACGCCGAGCATGAAGAGCGCGAGAACGCGCGAGCGTTTTTGAGGCGGAAAAAGATCGCCTAGCCAGCTCGTCGCGGTTGGCGCGCAAGCGGCCTCGCCGACACCAACGCCCGCGCGTGAAAAGAGCAGCTGTCCATAGGCGGTGACCAGTCCCGCGGAAGCCGTCAGCGCGGCCCAAACGACAACTCCCCATGCGAGAAGTTTTTTACGGCTCCCGGTGTCTGCGATGCGACCGAGGGGCACGCCGATGATGGCGTAAATCCAGATGAAAGCACTGCCGAGCAGGCCGATCTGCGTGTCGTCGAGATGAAACTCCTTGCGCATGGGCTCGACGAGCGCGCCGGGGACGTGGCGATCGTAAAAATTCAGAATGTTGATTGCAAAAAGGACGACGACGGAGAACCACAGGCTCTGCTGTTGGGATTTTTTTGACAAGGTCCAAGAATCCTAGCACAGAGGAAGTGAATGATGACTCGTGACTGGGGCCCGTACAAGACAGAAGGCCCCGATGGCCGCCCTTCGACCTTGCTCGGAGCAGAGGGGAATCAAGAAGAAAGTGGAGATTTTGCGTGTGTGTGGCCGGACCAGGAAGGAACTAATTGTCGTGGGCTACGTCTACTAACCAGAGTTGAGAAGTTTCGTCGAAAAGGTGGGTTGGAGAGCCGGCGATTCGAGCAAACAGTTTCTTGCTCGAACTTGACCGATCTTTGCTCGTACTCTCCTGCAAAACGAGACTCGTCGTCCGTCTATGGGACTAATGGCATCTTACGGAAGGAGGCGCCAGTGAACTCGCTGCTTTCCGATTTGCGATATGCGGCACGGGAAGTGCGCAAGCGGCCTGGTTTTACCCTGACGGCAGTGCTCTCACTGGCGCTGGGAATCGGAGCCACAAGCGCTGTATTCAGTGTCATTTACGCGGTGCTGCTGGATCCCTTCCCCTATCCGGATGCGGCCAGGATGATGGAGATTCGCCTCAAGGATAAGGCGGGACATGAGCGGTTTGCCGGCCTGACCGGACCGGAAATACAACTGCTTCGCAAGACCAAATCGCTCGAAGATGTCGTGGGGATGGGCGGCTGGAACCTC
>JBARCY010000411.1:0-1707 GCA_049794595.1 Candidatus Acidiferrum sp. | reverse complement strand
GGGCCGGTGACGCTGGATTTGTACGTGAGCAGCTCGGCGGTGGACACGGATTTCACCGGGATGCTCGTGGATGTTTGGCCGAACGGATTCGCGCAGAATTTGACGAGCGGAATTCTGCGGATGCGTTACCGGAATTCGCAGGAAAAATCGGAGCTGGAGAATCCGGGCGAGATCTATCACGTGACGGTGGATCTGTGGGCGACGAGCAACGTTTTTCTGGCGGGACACAGATTGCGGCTGGAAGTTTCGAGCAGCAACTTTCCGCGGTTTGACCGGAACATGAATACCGGCGAAGTGCAATCGCGCGCGACGCGCATGATAGAAGCGACAAACGCGATTTTCCACGATAAGCAGCATCCATCGGCGCTGATTCTGCCAGTGGTGCCGTAGAGCAGCTATCATCGAGGCCGGCGAACGAGCCGCGACTTGCGGTATACCAAAACAAGCAATCGAGTCCAGCAGGCGCACACTGCAAGCTGCGTTGAAGGAGTTCGGCCGCCACGCGTGCGTTGCGTGCGTGTTGTGTTCGTCGTTGAATGACTGCGCAAATTCCATTATCGTAGAGGTTTCTTTTCTGACAAAAAGGCGCTGTGTGGGTGGCGCATTGAGAATCGACGGGGGAAAACGTGAAGAAGAAGATTCGAGTGATCCAATATGGCGTGGGGCCGATCGGCGCGTCGATTGCGCGGCTGATGCGCGAAAAACAGGCTATCGAAATTATCGGCGCGATTGATACAGACCCGGCAAAAGTGGGGCGCGACCTGGGCGAGGTGACGGGAGCGACGGATGCGCCGTGGGGCATGAAAATTTCGGCGGACGCGAAAGAGGTGTTGGAGCAAGCCGCGGACGTGGTGATCCACTCGACGTCGTCTTCGTTGCTGAAAGTGATGGACCAGTTGCTGATGTGTTTGGAAGCGGAGTCTTGCATCGTTTCGACATGCGAGGAGCTGTCGTTTCCGCTGCGGACGCATCCGGAACTGACGGCGCAATTGGACAAAGCGGCGAAAGATTGGGGAGTGGCGCTGGTGGGAACGGGCGTGAATCCGGGGTTCGTGATGGACAAGCTGGTGATTACCCTGGCGGCGGTTTCGCAGCGGATCGAACATGCCAAGGCGGTGCGCATCGTGGACGGCGGAAAGCGCCGGCTGCCGCTGCAGAAAAAAATCGGCGCGGGAATGACGGAAGAAGAATTTCGGGCGCAGGTGAAAGCAGGCGTGATCAAACATGTGGGCTTGCCGGAGTCGGTCGCGATGATCGCCGACAGCTTGAATTTGCCGGTGGAAGAAATTACCGAAACGATCGAGCCGAAGATCGCCACGGAGCGCGTGCAGACGGAATATTTGACGGTTGAAGCAGGACAAGCAGCGGGCGTACACCAGATTGCGCGCGGCGTGGGCGGCGGGAAAGAGTTGGTGTACCTCGAGCTGCAAATGTACGTCGGCGCGAAAGAGCCTTCGGACACGATTGCGTTGAAGGGCCATCCGAACATTAGTTTGGTCATTCCGGGCGGGACGCATGGTGATGTGGCGACGGCGTCGGTAGTGGTGAATTCGATTCCGGTGATTCTGGATGCGCCAGCGGGTTTGCGGACGGCGCGAGATCTGCCGATTGGATTTTTTTCGCCGAATGCGCGGCCGTAAGAGGAAGTGATTGGTCGTTCGTGGTTAGTGACTTGTAGACCCGCGAAGTTTTTCCGCCGGTGCTGAA
>JBARCY010000410.1:0-2881 GCA_049794595.1 Candidatus Acidiferrum sp. | reverse complement strand
TCCTTGACGTGAAACATTTTGATGCGGGAGTGGTAGAGGTCGATGAATTGGATGTAGTCGAGCTGCTGGAGGACGAAGTGGCTGGGGTCGAAGAGAATGTTGGCGCGGGGATGATTGCGGACGCGGTCGAGAAACATTTCGAACGTGGCGCCGTCGTGGAGATCTTCACCGGGATGGATTTCGAAGCAGAGGTCGACGCCGGCGCGATCGAAGGCGTCGAGAATGGGGAGCCAGCGCTTGGCGAGCTCGTCGAAGGCGGTTTCGATGAGGCCGGCGGGGCGCTGCGGCCAGGGATAGATGTAGGGCCAGGCAAACGCGCCGGAGAAGGTGACGTGAGCTTTGAGGCCGAGATTCGCGGAAGCGCGGGCGGCTTGGTTGAGCTGCTCGACGGCCCAGGCTTGGCGCTCTTGCGGATGGCCGTGGAGATTTTTTGGAGCGAAACCGTCGAACATGGCGTCGTAGGCGGGATGGCAGGCGACGAGCTGGCCCTGGAGATGCGTCGAGAGTTCGGAAATGGCGAGTTTGTGGCGGGCAGCGACGGATTGCAGATCGTCGCAATAGGCTTTGCTTTCGGCCGCGCGCTTTAGATCGAAGAGGCGAGCGTCCCACGTGGGGATTTGCACGGCGACATAGCCGAGGCCGGCAGCCCAGGCGCAGATCGAGTCGAAGGAATTGAAGGGCGGAGTATCAGAGGCAAACTGCGCGAGAAAAATTCCCGGGCCTTGCATCGTTTTCATGGGTGCGCTCCTGCCGCGTGCGGAACTGGTTTATAGGTGACGCTGAACGGCCAAGGAGTTGTACTAAGTTCCGAGTGGGAATTCAATGGAAAGGCCGCAGGCAGGCGGCACGCGTTCTTCTCGTTCACACTTCTTCCGCCAGAGCCTCCAGATTCGAAGACTGACAACACGCTTCGTCGTGAATGATGGAGACGATAATCCGGCTCGATCCCGGAGGTTTCCGAATTCAGTCACTTGGCCAGCTTTCGCAGCAGGGTCATCCCTTCGGAATCGCTCAGGATGTTTTTACCGTTGAGCAGGGCCACCAGTTCGCTGACGACTTTCCGGAGTTCCCTGAGTTCAACGTCCGTGCTCTTCGCGGTCTCGCGTTGGAGAAAGACGTTTGACTGTTCCTCTTCGTTTGTTCTGCCGCCACTCAACTCGTGCAGCCAGGAACCCAGTGTGCGCAGTTGATCGGGCTCTGCCGTCGTGAACAACAGTCCCATGCCCATGCCGGCTTTTGAATAGACGACCTTGGCCTGGGTTTTGAAGGATTGATTGTCTCTTGTAACGGTAAGCGTGACGGCAGCGTCCTTCGCAAACGGGTTGATGGTATCCACGTAGCAGCCGTTTCTGCTGATATCGGAAAGCCGGCCGAGAATGCGTGTGTCCGCCTGAAGATCGAGCGCCTCCACGGCCGGCGAAAAAGGAAAGCGGGGACAGCTGCGCTTTTCGACCGGCTCAACGGGAGGCGGCGACTGAACACGGACTGTTTTGCTAAGCAGTTCCATTATGCAAACTCCAGCCCGAGAGCAGATGCCGCGGCTTCGGCGGCGAGCTTAGGAATGACGCCCGCCCCGGTGCACTCCTTCGCTGATGCGACTGCAAGACGCATACTCATCGATGAACGACCACAGCCGATTCAGGAATCCCGGTTTTGAGCAAAATGCCGAATTGGCGGGCAAGCACCGGCCGGCTGAAATAGTACCCTTGCGCTTCTTCACATTGGTGAGCCCGAAGAAATTCCAGCTCTTCCCGCGTTTCCACTCCTTCGGCAACGACTCGCAGCTTCAGGCTTCGGCCCATGCTGATCACGGCGGTCACGATGGTCGTATCGTCCGGTGCGGAGGTGATCTGGCGCACGAACGACTGGTCGATCTTCAGGGCGTCGATCGGAAACTTTCTCAGATAGCTCAAGCTGGAATAGCCCGTGCCGAAGTCATCGACGGCAATCCTCACTCCTTTGCTTCTCAGTGATTTAAGGACGGATGCAGCGGACTCGGCGCGCTTCATCAAAACGCTTTCCGTAAGTTCCAGCTCGAGGTATTTCGGATCGAGGCCAGTTTCGCTGAGAATCGCGAACACACTCTCCAGAAAATTGTCTTCGCGGAACTCCATCGAGGAAATATTCACCGCCATGGTGCCCAGGGGCAGTCCCGCGTCCAGCCAAGTACGGGCCTGCTGGCACGCTTCCCGAAGAACCCACTGGCCGATCGGCAAAATCAGACCGCAATCCTCCGCGACGGGAATAAAACTTGCCGGTGAGACAGGACCACGAGTCGGATGAGTCCAGCGTAGGAGCGCTTCCGCGCCGGTTATCTCTCCCGTTGCGAGCCTGACCTTGGGCTGGTAATGCAATGAGAATTCTTTCCGTTCAAGGGCGAGCCGCAGGTTCTCCTCGATAGATTGCCGCTCCACGGCCCGGACGTTCATGGCCGGTTTGAAAAATTGATAGCTCTGGCGTCCATTTTCCTTGGCCTGATACATGGCGGTGTCCGCATTCTTGATGAGCGCCTCCGCGTTCAGCCCGTCGTCGGGGAAGACGCTTACCCCAATGCTGGTGGTGACACGAAGATCGTGCTGGTCGATGCAATGAGCTTGGGCCACGGCCTGAAGCATTCTTCTCGCCGTAATAGCGGCGTCTTCCGCATGCTCCGTTTCCGAAAGCAGGACAACGAATTCATCGCCTCCCTGCCGGCTAACCGTGTCCGAGCTGCGTACACAATCGACGAGGCGCTTTGCGATGGATTGAAGAAGTTTGTCACCGATGGGGTGCCCCAAGGAATCGTTGATGTGCTTAAACCCATCCAAATCCAAGAACAGGACAGCAACTTTTTTTGAGCGGCGCTCCGCGGAGGGAATCGCCTGGTTCACGCGATCGTTCA
>JBARCY010000409.1:0-2413 GCA_049794595.1 Candidatus Acidiferrum sp. | reverse complement strand
CCGCTGTGCGCTCTAATCCTTCCGTATCGATATGCCGCCCGCGAAAGATCGCTTCATCCTTTTCCGTAAAGTCCTCGCCCACAATAGCCACGAGGCTCACCGGCGCAAAAAAACTTGCCGCAACGGCAAAATACGTCGCCGCTCCCCCCACTGTCCGCTCCACTTTTCCGTAAGGGCTTTCGAGCGCATCGAACGCCACCGACCCCACCACAAGTAAGGACACAGGTTTCTCCTAGGAATTATATTTTCCGATGATTGCTTCGAGTCTCTTCTTCGTGGCCTTTGGAACCAGCTTCATGTCCGTAACCAGCGCATGTTTCAGCGCAGCGCCGCACTTGCAATTTCGCTCCGCGGGCATGGCCCGGACCGCTTCGCGCAGCACCTTCTGAGCGTTCTCCGCATTTTGCACCAGCGTTGTAATAATCTGTGCCGCCGTCACCGACTCATGCTCCGGATGCCAGCAATCAAAATCGGTGATCATTGCAATCGTGGCGTAACAAATCTCGGCTTCGCGCGCCAGCTTTGCTTCCGTCACGTTCGTCATGCCAATCACATCGAACCTCAACTGCCGGTGCATGTGAGCTTCAGCTAGCGTCGAAAACTGCGGCCCCTCGATACACACATACGTTCCACGGCGGTGCACCATCACGCCGCAGTGTACACTCGCATCCGCCAGCACGCCCGAAACCAGCCCGCACGTCGGCTTGTCGAATCCCACGTGAGCCACTAGCCCGTCTCCAAAAAATGTCGATACGCGGTTCTTCGTCCGGTCCACAAACTGGTCCGGCACCAAAAATTCGCCCGGCCGCAGTTCCTCCATCAACGACCCCACCGCACTGACGGAAATAATTCTTTCCACGCCCAACAACTTCATCGCATATACGTTGGCCCGAAAATTGATCTGACCCGGCAAAATTCGGTGCCCGCGCCCGTGCCGCGCCAAAAACGCCACGCGCTTCCCTCCCAGCAGCCCCAGCACAATCGCGTCGGACGGCTCTCCAAACGGCGTCTTCACATGAACTTCGCGTGTCTTCGTCAATCCGTTCATCGAATACAGCCCGCTGCCCCCGATAATTCCTATGTCCGCCTGCGTATTCGCGCGCTTCGACTTCTTCGTTTTAACGCCTGCCATTCTCTTTTCTCCGTGAAGTCAGCTATTCAGGTCTACGGGTTCACAAACGACTTTCCCATCCCGTTCGTGCAGAGTTCCCGCGGGAAAATCAGGGTCATGTCCAAACGCCACAATCCAACCATTCCCCACAATCTCGCCAAGCCACTTTCGTTTCGTCTCCAGCGTCGTCAAGGGATATAGATCGTACGCAATAATCAACGGCAGCGGCAAATGATGCCGCGTGGGAATCAAATCCGCCACCAACATCAGCGTTTTCCCGCCGCCTCGAATTTGCACTCCTTGCACGGACAAATTGTGTCCCGGCATGCTCACCACATTGATTCCTGGCAAAATCTCCGTATCCCCTTCCACAAACTGCCACTTCCCCGCCTCCGTGATCGGCACAAAATCGTGCGCGTAATAACTCGCGCGATCTCGCTCCGTGGGCCGCATGGCGTGCTCCAACTCAGCCCGCTGCACCACGTACTTCGCATTCGGAAATGTTGGAACGAGCCGTCCATCCATCAGCCGTGTGTTTCCGCCGGCATGATCAAAATGCAAATGTGAATTGATGACTAGATCGACCTCTTCCGCCTTTACTCCAGCCTTGGCTAGCGAATCGGCGTACGGGTCTCCCTCCGCAAATCCATAAATGTTCCGCAGCTTCGCGTCCCACTTCGTGCCGTTGCCAGTCTCCATTAAAATAGTCTTGCCGCCCGCGCGCACCAACAACGAATTCGCCGCCAGCGGTATCCGGTTCCGCTCGTCCGCAGGCATCTTCTTTTCCCACAGTGGTTTCGGCACCACGCCAAACATGGATCCGCCATCCAGCCAGAAAACTCCGCCGTGAATGTGCCGAATCTCAATCTCCCCCAAACGCATCATCCCACCCTGTAGGGGAGGGGCTTGCCCCTCCCGTCGATCCACACCTGCGACATACGCCATCGCGACATCACGCAACGCCACTCTTCTCCAACAACTCATTCACTGCCGTGAACGGATCCTTCTTCCGTTCCGACACGTCCTTCGCCATCTCCGCCAACCGCGCTTCCCCGCCAGCTCCTCCCAACACGCGCTCCACCAGCCGCGATTCAATCAATCCCAGCAATCGCCGCTTCCAATGTTCCACATGTTTCCGCTCGCGTTCTCCGCTCGTTTCAAAATGTTTCCGAAATTTCCCAATCGTCTCCGCCAGCACCTCAATCCCCTTGCTCTCCGTCGCCACCGTTCGCACCACCGGAGGATGCCAGCCATCTCGCGGCATGACCAGCGACAACATCGCCAGCAGTTGTTGCTCCAACC
>JBARCY010000408.1:0-4124 GCA_049794595.1 Candidatus Acidiferrum sp. | reverse complement strand
GTAAACGGTCGGGACTTTCAGCAACTCGTTTCTTTGGCGCCCGGTCCGATGATTGCCCGCTCCGTTTCCTTGGCCATTCTCGTCAAGGATTTCGATTTCTCGCGCGCCTCGCTCGACTCAATCCTCGCGCGCCACAACGGCTATGCTGCTGAACTAAACGTTGCGACTCCGGAGGGCGCCGCACGCGCCCTGCAGGCTTCCTTGCGCGTTCCCGCGCCGCGGCTCGCCGCTGCTCTTGCCGAATTGAAATCCCTTGGTCGCGTCGAACTCGAGACGCAAAATGGCGAAGAGGTCACCCAACAACACGCCGATCTAGTCGCACGCCTCAAAAATTCCCGCGAAACCGAACAACGCCTCCAATCCATCCTCACGCAACGCACCGGAAAAATCAGCGACGTCCTCGAAGTCGAACAGGAAATTGCCCGCGTCCGCGGCGAAATCGAGCAAATGGAAGCCGAACAAGAAAACCTCGAACACCGCGTCGACTTCGCCACCATCGACCTGAAACTCTCCGAGGAATACAAAGCCAAGCTCGACTCTCCAGCTCCCGCCATCTCTACGCTGATCCACAACGCCGCCGTCAACGGCTACCGCAACGTCGCCGACACGCTATTGTCGATCGTTCTTTTCTTCGCCGAGTACGGCCCAGTCCTATTCTTCTGGCTTCTCTTGTTCTTTATTCCAGCCACGCTAGTCTGGCGCCGTTTGCAGCGTGCCTCTGCAGTTTAGTGCGCGCCTTCTGGGCTCCCAAAGCTCGCCGGGCCAATCGAGGTGCAACACTTGGTCGTTAACGTTACCGAGTTCTGTCCGGTCTGGCGAACTTGTCGCGCCTCGGCCTCCGCAGCCATTTTCCATCGCTTTTTTCGATGCAATACTCCTAAAGAATGTAGGGGATTCCCCGGTTTATGTGAGATTTTGTAGAATCCATCGGCCCCAATTTCTCCAACCGAATTTGAATTTCCCGTAAATTCTTTTGAATCATATATCTGGACCCAAACGCTCGCGCTACGTTCTGCTGGCACAACTATTGCTCTCTTCTTCCATAACTTACAAGATTGGCTTCCCGGGGTGGCCGGAACCGAACCTCGACTCGGTTCTGGTTTATTGGGGGGTCAGTTCGATGAAGGGGGCTTGCACCAGCCCCCTTTTTCATTTCCTTAAGCACTTTTTAGTGGTTCGCTTGATTGGGAACGTCGCTTCCCGCGAGTGTGTCACCGAAGTGGTTCAGTTCAGGGGCCCGGATCCGTTCGGGCCCTCTTGTTTTTGAAGAAGGCGCCCAATCCCTTACGGCGTCCAAGCAACGCCATACCGTTTCTGGAATCCCAGGGCCGACGCGCCCCAGCCACCTTCTTCCTTCAACTTTTTAACCCTGAACTTTTAACCTTGATTCCCATCTCGGCCGAGAACTCCGCGCCAAAAAAATTGAGCGGCCGGTGGGGGGACCGGCCGCTCGGGCGTGGGGGATGGAGGGTCTTATAACCAGAAGCCAGTTCAGTTCTTCCGTGGGTTCGGCTGCGCTCGCGAGCAGCAGAACGTTCTACAGGAGCAATCAGGCCCAAACCTTTCTGCTCCGGAAGCCGCAACTAACTCCCGATTACACTTGCGATTCTGCCCTTCGCCCTCTTTCGCGTCGATAGCCCGACGGGTTCATTCTGCTCAGTACTTCCCACCCCATTCGATACCCTCGTTTTAGTACCTCTGTACCTCGCAGCTTCTTCCTCCTTCCTTCTGCGGTCGTTCGGCTTTATCTCCTCACAGGCCTGTTCGGTCTCCGAACTTGATTCCCTGAAATGGCTAAAGATTCCAGCCGCGCTGCCGATAAGCGTAGTGGGCATTCCCCCGTTGGGAGACCCCGTGCCTGCTCACTTATGCACTCGAAACGCCGCAGCGGACGCATTGTGAAAGAACTCGCTATCGTTCTGCTCGGCACGGATACGACAGGCAAAGTGTTTTCGGAAGAAACGAAAACAGTGGTGCTCAGCCGCCACGGCGCAGGAGTTCTGTCGCGATACCGGTTTACCCCTGACGAAGTCCTGACGCTTCGGCTGCCCGATTCCACGAAAGAGGCGGTGGTCCGCCTCGTCGGCCAGATCGGCGGCGAACCCGGTCGCTACGTGTATGGCCTCGCGTTCGTCGATCCAGATCCGCATTTCTGGCCGATGGAATTCCCTCCTCCTGAGTCGTTCGAATCGGCCAGCCACAGCGTCTCGTTCGAATGCAGCTTCTGCCATGTGCGCCAGGACGTCCAACAAGGCGACATCGAAGACGACGTTTACTCCGTCCTCGGGAACATCCTGCGCTTTTGCCCGGACTGCGGCATCTCTACGCCGTGGAAAAAAGCTCAAGGTGAGCCCCCGCCTGCTTCTGCCGCAAATCCAGCCAAGTTAAATTTCAACGCGCCTCCACCCTTGCCGAGCCTCTCAAAGGCCGCGTTACACGCCGCTGCACCATCCTTCGCAGGGTCCATGGAACCGGCACTCTCCGCATCTCTTGCGCCTGTCATGGATGCGCCGGAGTCACCGTATTCCGCCGCGTCAACCATCTCCGAATTTGCTTCCTTATCCGATATTCAAAGTTCGACCGTGGCGGCCGTCGCGACCGCCGTGCGGCCGGAACCCCAGCCTTCTCCTTCTTCTAGACTACTTGCGCTTCCCGCAGTCAGGCCCGGGGGCGCTGCCACACGCGAGTTGGATGCACATGGGCGGCGCATCAACAAGCGGCGCCACGTTCGCATCCGTGTAAGTTTCACCGCGTGCGTGCGTCACCCGGCGCACGCGGACGAAATCGTCGAGTGCGAAAACATATCCAAAGGCGGTCTGTGCTTCCACAGCCTGAGGCAGTACGCTTTGGATTCATTCATTGAAGTTGCCGCGCCCTTCTCGCCCGGGGAACCGTGTCTATTTGTTCCGTCCCAGATCAAACGTGTCGAACCGCTCTCGGGAGGCGAGGTCTTCCGCTACGGCGTCGAATACACGTTCCGCTCCCATGCTCAACAATCCTGAGCAACGCACTCCTTCAGAATTTCCGGCTTAGCTGACGAACTGGCGCGATCACCCAATCGTGAAAGGCATTTGCGGCGCAGCAAGTGCTAGAGAGCGCGAATGACTTGCTGTAGCAGCGTTACGGCCTCGCGGAGATGTTGCGTTTCGTTTTCGTTTAGTGCGGCGAGCGCTCTGGCGAGTGTTTCTACCCGGCGCCGGCGCCCTTCCCACAGGATTTCGGCTCCTTTGGCTGTCGCGGAAAGGCGGACGCGGCGGCCGTCTTCGGTGGCATGGCGCCGCACCAGCCGGGAGCGCTCCAGGCCGGCGGCGATGCGGCTCATGGTCGGCGGGCGGACCTGTTCGGCATCGGCGAGCTCGCCGAGCGACCTTGGACCACCGAAGACCAGCACGGAAAGTGCGGAAAGTTGAGCGGGACCGATGCCGCTTTCGCGGTCGCGAATGCGGAGCCGGCGCAGCAGGTGGATGGCGGCGGAGTGAAGGTGTTCGGCGAGGTCGATTGCAGTCGAAGCCGGCGCGACGGGAGTTGAGGAGTCAGCAGCGGCGGGAACAGCGGAAGATGTGACGGGCGGAAGAGGCGGAGGCGAGATGAGAGAGGTTTTTGGAGCGGGCTTTTTTTTGTGCTTGACAGGGGGCATGGAAGATAGTTAGCTATGCTAACTAATCTTCCCTCGGAGGTAAAGAAAAATGAGCGCTGCCGCGGCTGGCCTGGGGATTCAAAATATCGGGCAGATTTCGATCATCGTAAAGGACGTGGACCGCGCGACGGCGTTCTACCGCGACGTGCTCGGGTTGCCGCTGCTCTTCACGGTGCCGGGCATGGCGTTCTTCGATTGCGGCGGCGTGCGGCTGATGCTGGGCACGGCATCGTCGCCGGAATACGATCACCCCAGTTCGATTTTCTATTTTCGCGTGCCGGACATTCAGGTGGGATACCAGCGGCTGATGCAGCAAGGCGTGGACATTGTTGCGCCGCCGCGGCTAATCGCGCCAATGCCGACGCACGATTTGTGGATGACCGCTTTCAAGGACAGCGAAGGAAACATCCACCAACTGATGAGCGAAGTGCTGCGGACTTTATAGAAAAAGTCAAAACCCGCAGCCTCTAACGCCGACGGCTGCGGC
>JBARCY010000407.1:0-4776 GCA_049794595.1 Candidatus Acidiferrum sp. | reverse complement strand
GAGGGCGGCACTGCTGGTGCTCTTCGGAGCTGTAGGCTTGGTGCTGCTGATTGCGTGCGCGAATTTCGCGAGTTTGCTGATGATGCGGGCGGTTGCGGAGCGCCAGGAATTGGTTATCCGGGTGGCGCTGGGCGCGGGACGCGGCCGGCTCGTCCGGAAAACGCTGACAGAGAGCTTACTGTTGTCGGTCTTCGGCGGTGCGGCTGGACTACTGTTCGCGAAGTGGGGCACGAGCCTGCTCCTAGCTTTGAGGCCGGAGGAGCTGGCGCGGCTGAGCGGGATTCACATGGATACACGGGTGCTGCTTTTCGTCCTGGTGATCTCGGTGCTGACCGGTATCGTGTTCGGAATGGCACCGGCATGGATCGCAGCTCGCGCCGACGTTGCCGGGGCTCTGAAAGAGAGCGGGCGGAGCACAACTGCGAGCACGATGGGGCATAGCATACGGAAAATTCTGGTCATATCGGAACTGGCGGTTGCCTTGGTGCTGTTAGTGGGAGCCGGTTTGTTGATCAAAGGATTCTCGCGGTTGCGCTCGATGAACCCCGGTTTCAATTCCGCGAATGTAATGACGATGTATCTCCAATTGCCCGCGACGCGATACGGCGAAATCCCCAAACAGACCCAGTTTCGCCGCGAGTTGCTTACCCGCTTGAATTCTCTCCCAGGCGTGCAGGCAGCGATGGTGACTGATATACCGCTCGGCGGGAATTATGTGGGCCACCGCTTCGTCATCGACGGACGCCCTCCTGTGGCCGTGGGGGGCGAGCCCAAGGTACAAACTCTTTCGGTGATGGGTGATTACTTCCACGTGATGCAGATTCCCTTGCGCGTGGGTCGCGACTTCACCCCCTTGGACCGCGAAAGGCAACCACTGGTGGCAATTGTGAACGAGGAAATAGTGCGGGAATTTTTCCCGCACGAAAACCCCATCGGCGTGCGCATCCGCTGGGCGGGCGACACCGAGCCGCCGCAATGGATGACCGTCATCGGCATTGTGGGCGACGTGAAACATTCAGGGTTGAATCAACCGAAGGATCCCGCCGTGTACACCCCTTTTTCGCAGAACGACGAGGCCTGGAGACGATTTATGACGCTCGCCATCCGGGCCCCGGATGCATCTTCTGGGCTCGTCGACGAAGCGAAGAAACAGATTTGGAGCTTGGACGCCCAGATTCCGGTGAGCGACGTGCACACCATGGACGACCTCATAGCAGTGTCGCTTGCGCAGCAGCGCTTCAACATGCTGCTCCTCGGACTCTTCGCCGCGCTCGCGTTGATCCTGGCTGCAGTGGGAATTTACGGCGCGATGGCTTATGCCGTGAACCAGCGAACGCATGAGATCGGCATACGGACAGCGCTGGGAGCGCAGCGACGCGACGTGCTGCGGCTCGTTATGAGAGATGGAGCGAAAATCGTGCTCTTCGGCATCGCCTCCGGGATTGCAGGAGCGCTTGCACTGACTCGCCTGATGGCCAGTCTGCTTTTCGAGGTGAAACCGACGGACCCCGCGACATTCGCGGGTGTCGCAATCCTGCTCGCACTCGTTGCGCTCGCGGCTTGCTACATCCCGGCGCGCCGCGCAATGCGTGTGGATCCTATGGTCGCCTTGAGATACGAGTAGTCCTTCGCGCAAGTGACCGGCAACCCTTCCTTAGAACAAGCTCACATAAATGTGCAGGGACTTCTGAAGCCCTCAGCCGCACGCATGTAGACGCACAGTCCGCAAGTCTGATTTGTGGACATTACTGGCGACTGTTCCCGAGGGACGGGCTAACCGGAAACTGGCCCACCGTCATCCCGGACGTGAAGGTGTATATTCTGGCTTTGGCGGCGTATGATACCGCCTGAGCAGTCCCCAGTCAGACTATAACTCCATCCGGAGGGCCACCTCATGGCTCACCGCTTCACCATAGGTGTCGAAGAAGAGTTCCAGATTATTGACCCCGCTACTTGCGCGCTGCGCTCTCACGTCATGCAGCTTGTTTCCGCCGCTTCTCCGGACATCGTCGAGCAAGTAAAACACGAGATGCACCAGTCCATCGTCGAAACCGGCACGCGCATCTGCGAAAACGTGGGCGAGCTTCGCATTGAAATGCACAGGACACGCGGCGAACTTGTGGCCGCGGCAGAGCGCGCTGGATTGCAGGTTGCTGCCGCCGGCACACACCCATTTTCCAGTTGGATTGATCAGGTCATCTCGCCCGGCGAACGCTATGAAAACATTATCGAAGAACTCCAGCAACTGGCTCGCTCGCTGTTAATTTTCGGCATGCATGTTCACGTGGCCATGCCGGACAAGCAGACCACCATCGACATGATGAACATGGTCCGTTATTTTCTGCCGCACTTGCTCGCCCTCTCGACGAGCTCGCCTTTCTGGATGGGCCGCAACACCGGCCTCAAATCTTTCCGCACCACCGTCTTTCGCCGTTTCCCCCGAACGGGCATTCCCGAACAGTTCGAATCCTGGAGCGCCTACGAAGATTTCGTGAATTTGCTCGTGAAACTCAACTGCATCGACAACGGAAAAAAAATTTGGTGGGACGTGCGTCCGCACCCCATGTTCGGCACGCTCGAGTTCCGCATGTTCGATGTCACCACCAAGGTCGAAGAAGCCGTTTCTATCGCCGCTCTCACGCAAGCCATCGTCGTCAAACTTCACCGCCTCTATGAGCGCAATCAGAGCTATCGGCTCTATCGCCGCGTTTTGATCGAAGAAAACAAGTGGCGCGCTGCGCGCTACGGCATTGAAGGCAAGCTCATTGATTTTGGCAAACAGGTCGAAGTCCCCATGCGAGAACTCGCTCTCGAACTCCTCGAGTTTGTGGACGACGTTGTGGACGATCTCGGCAGCCGCAGCGCTGTCGAATACGTCCACACCATTCTGAAAGACGGCACCAGCGCGGAGCGCCAATTGCGCGTGTATCAGCAAACCGGGGATCTGAAATCCGTCGTCAGGCATCTGGTCGCGGAAACGCGCGGCGTCAGCGAATCAAGAGCTTCCTCGGCACAGGCTATTAATTAACGATATCGGCTCAGCACCAGGTCTCGATTCCAACAGTAGGAGCGGCATCATGAAAAAAGTTGGCCTTCTCTGCGGGCGTGAATACAGCTTTCCTCCGGCTTTCATCGTCCGCGTCAATGAGCTCGGCAAGAAAGATGGCGTCGCCGCCGAATTCGCGAAGCTTGGCGGAACGCGCATGAGCGAACTCTCCGGATACCGCGTGATTGTGGACCGCATCTCGCACGAGGTTGAATACTATCGCGGCTATCTCAAGCACGCTGTTCTCCAGGGAGCTTACGTCATCAACAATCCCTTCTGGTGGACGGCCGACGATAAATTCTTCAACTATGCTGTGGCCTCGAAGCTCGGCCTCGCCATTCCCAAAACCATCCTGCTTCCGCAAAAGGGTTACCCGAGCGACGTGGATATCACTTCCGAATCTCTCCACAATCTTTCGTACCCCGTCGATTGGGATGGTTTGCTCGATTACGTCGGCCGTCCCGCCATTCTCAAGCCTTTTTCCGGCGGCGGCTGGAAACATGTTTACAAAATCCACAATAAGGAAGAACTGCTCTCGGCGTACGACAAAACGTCGCCATACTGCATGACCCTCCAGGAGTTCATCGACTTCACGCAATACGTCCGCTGCTTCACCTTTGGAAAGTCCGACATTTTGCCCGTTCACTACGATCCCAAGGAGCGCAAATATCTCGTCGACCACGACTATTTGTCTTCCGAACTTGGCGCTCGCGTCGTGAAAGACGCTCAGACCATCAATCAAGCTCTCGGCTACGAAATGAATACGATCGAGTTCGCGGTCAAAGATGGCATCCCCTATGCCATCGATTTCCTGAATCCCGCTCCGGATTTCGAACGCGACCGCATCACTGAATTTTATTTCGAGCACGTCGTCGACAAAATGGCCCGCCTGGTGATCGATCGCGCGCTCCACGGCGAGGCTTCCAATCCCTGGCCCCGCTGGGAAGAGATGCTCGGCATTGGCGCGGCGAGTGGTTTCACGGGCGCTCCAAGAAGTGTCGCCGCGGGCCAATCCTCCGCGCCCGGCGCGGCCGCCGCCTCGCCGGGACTCAAAACAAAATGACCAGCGCCCCGAGCCCTTCCATCACTCCTCCCAATCCTGCCGAAGATTGGACGGAAATCCTGAAAGCCACGCTTCTGCGCGTTCCCACTCTGCCGGAAGACTTGTTCAAAAGATTGCGCCGGGCGAACCTCACGTTTGGTGACCGCGTCCACTGCCCGTTCCTGCGCCCTTTCTTTCTCTCACCCGAAGAGGAAGAGCGCGTGCGCGTGGTTGCGGAAACCATCGCGGATTTGGGCGAGCGCGTCGTGGCAGCCGCTCTCGAAGATGCACATCTCTTCGCGCAATTTCATTTGCGTCCGGAAGAAGAAAGACTAGCTCGCCTTCCAGTCGCATATGGCCGCGCCAGCACCGCCTCCCGCCTCGATGCTTTTCTTCTGCCGGATTCGCTCAAGTTCGCCGAGTACAACGGAGAATCCCCCGCGGGGGCCGGTTACGCGGAAACACTTGCGGACATTTTTCACGAGCTTCCGGTGATGGCGAAATTCATGCGGCGCTATTCCGTGCATAGTTATCCGCTCAGCGCAAAACTCCTCGACGCCTTGGTCATGAGCTACATCGATTGGGGAGGTTCTTCGAGCCCGCCGCGGATCGCCATCGTGGATTGGGAGGAAGTTCCCACGTGGAGCGAGTTCGAGATTCTGAAAGCGCGCTTCGAAAAAATGGGTGT
>JBARCY010000406.1:0-9018 GCA_049794595.1 Candidatus Acidiferrum sp. | reverse complement strand
GGTATCTCATGGCCATAGCGGCTCTCCTTTTCCAAAGAAAAGTTCTCATCCCGGACTCTATCCGAGTCCAGGCCGAGAGCCGCTACTTCCTCTTTCAGGTTTCAACTAAAGGCGGGACAACTTCGTTTCGACAAGTCAAAATCCCACTGAAGTCGACCAGCAAAGCCAGCGTGCGCACGTTATGAGGACTGGCCTTGTCGAGACGGACCGCCAGATGCTGACAAGCATCCTTTCAGATTTTAGGGTGAAATACGATGCCCTCGTAAAGGAATACAACGATTCCGCCAAAGCGGATGCTACAAGCGATGTCCACGGGTTGCTGAAGAAAATTGATGACCTTGTGCAATCAACGCGAAACTCGATCAGCGTGCGACTTTCATCCCAAGGTGCGGCGAAACTGCACGCATTTGTTGTGTCGGAAAAGAAAAATATGCAGATGACGGAGGATAACTAATGAACCGCGCTACGATTTTTCTGTTGGGATCGTTAATGTTGCTGTTGAGCTGTTCGGCGGCCCACGGGCAAGGTTGCGCGACAATATTGCAGCCGCACTTTAGCGTCTACAACAGTAGTGCAGGCGATGGCTACAACATCTATACATCGGTTTCGATACAGGGGTACGCCAGCATAGGTTCCAGCGCCGGATGCAATATGAGTTCCGCCAAGCATCACGTTGGAGCCGAGAATAAGCTCAATAATGTTGATCATTGGACGTATTCTGCCACCGCGTGTCCGTCATGTTATTTTTCTGCAACGGACAACGAACAGATCGTAGGCGTTCCGGGTGTGGAGTATCCTTGGGATTGGGAGGGCGAAGCCATTTGCAGCATTGTCGGTAACTTTTGGGGCGGTGGAGGCGGTGGCAGCCTTCCAGGCTGTCTCGTACCCTCAACCGAGACAACCGCACTAGTTGGCTCAATTGACTCAACCTATTCACAATTCAATCAAACTATCGGTGATACCGCTAGCGACAGCTTCGATACGATGCAGGTAGACGAAAGCAATGCTGCCACCGGGCAGGATACCTGTTGGTTTGCAGGAAGTAAGTATGCTGCAGAGACCGGAGTATCGGGAGGCTTGTGGACAGTCGCGGGAGACGATGTGCAGGGGCAACATAATCATTGGGGGTACGACACTGTAGGATGGTCATCAGCCGAGGTATCATACTACAGAGCTAACGACCCGGCCCACGGCATAGGAATTCCATGCGGATGGACATTGTATCAGGCCATGAACATTCAGTGCAGTGCGGGCGCATGGTGGACTTATACGCCTTCATACGGAAACAAACTGACCGCCACCATCGACCAATCCAATGTGGTTAATTGTCGATACGATATCAACGGCTCCGCTTGCCAAACCATCACCTATTGATGTTTTCGGTCTCAGAAAGGAGGCCACGAATGCGCTTTTTGGTAGGATTGATCCTTCTGGTGTTGAACTTTCAAGCCCAGGCGCAGGTCCAAGATTTTCAAAAGCGACGTAGTGAATACATGGAGCGTGCGCAGGTTCGACACGCTTCGAACTCAGCAACGGTCGCGGCGAACTCACCGAGGCCCCTGGCAGACGCAATCCGGGCACTCAGTGAAGAGTATGCGTGGGTCATCGACTTTGAGGACCCGCCTTATTTCAGCAACTACGACCTCGTGGATGACACGGCACCAAAATGGCGCGCGGCCCATCCAAACGAAAAAGGAGTGACGGTTATCGGCGGAGGCTCGTTTGAGACCCAATTCACGGAGAGTTTCGACGCACGGTCGTCGATAGCGGAAGAGGAACACATTCTTGACACCGTAGTCTCGGACTACAACAAAAGCGGCAATCCGGGCAGATTCGCCGTCATTAACGAAGGCGACGGACGATTCGCCGTCGTCGGCACGCACGTGAAGGACGACAACGGGAAGGAACAAGCTGTCCGTTCAATCCTAGATACGCCGATCACCGTTCAAAGCGAGACACGTAATGTGTACGAAACCGTGTCCGCTATATTGGATGCGCTGACCGCCAAGAGTCACACAAAAGTGGGGCCTGGAACGATGCCCCTTAACGCCCTGCTTCAGTCGAGGGTTACTGTCGGAGGACAAGACATTCCTTCGAGAGTTCTGTTGCAGCAGGCCCTTTCGGCTGCGAAGGTGAAGTTGTACTGGCTTTTATATTACGACAGCGACGGCCAATCGTATGCTCTCAATGTGCTGCCGTTGACGAAGGCTATGTACGACGCCTCAGGGAAGCGGACAACCGTCTTGGTTCGCTAGGTTCATAGGTCGGGAAACCGGGGAAACCGGGGGGAAACCGGGGACAGACGGGACGTTTTCCGATCGGCGAGTGGCTCTGAGACCAAGTAGGCGTTGAAAGCTATACAGTGGGCCGGTGGCGAAGAGACCAGGAAGCCGCTGAAATCTGTGCAGTTGGTTTTGACTCCGGGGGGTGCCGCATCCCTGCGGTTCTCAGGGTGCGGGTTTTGACCTTTCCGTTCTATCTCAACCCCTAACGGACCATCCGCAACCCACTGGACCGTAACGGCTTATAATTATGACTTGACAATAAACAGAAACCTGCTATAATGGCCTCTGTTTCGTCGCGGAGGAGAAAGGAGTCACCGCTTTGACTCCGCTACCCGCCCGCCTCTTTCACCTCTTCAACCATCGAAACTCCCTCCCGCTTCTCGCCTATTCCCCTGCTTCTAGCTCCGAGTACCGGTCTCCGCTAGCCACTCACCACGAACCACTGCTCTCCGCAAGAGTCCTCATCAATATCATTCCATGGAACTTACGCTCCCTTTGTTTTCATACTCTTACGCACTCTTTTGCACCGCTCGAATCGCTATCCCCAATCCCTTCAACGCGTTCCGCACTCTTTGCTCAAAACACCCGGGAGTGGGGTCACATCTTTCAAACCAAAAGCACCAAGTCTCTGCGGCTCTGCCTCCAAATCGTCTCGCCACACTCCCGTCGCCAGTCACGAATCACTCGCCACTCACCGCTAAGTCCTTTACCATCCGCACTCCGGCAACCACCCCCCCTCGGTGCACATCGGCGTCATCGTTTTCTTCCCATGCGTTCATCACGGATCACGGTACGCGCAACACGCGCCCCGTTTCCTCTATCCACTCGCTACTCATCATTAGTCGCTATCTCTTCTAAAATGAACACTTACAGAACTGATACAAAACAAACAACTTTATCTGCCTTTAGAATGAACATTTATGAAAAACCCCAGGGGGGTGCCCTTATCCACCACGCACTATCCGCCACTCACTTCCCCCTGCGTTACACTACAAACGTGACGCTTGCGACGACTATTCTCGATACCAACTGGATGGAGCGGCCGCGTTCGATTGCGGCGGTATTGTTGGAATCGGGCGGGCATCGCGCGGTCATCGACCCTGGGCCGGCTTCGACTCTTCCGAGGCTGCGCGAATTGCTCGGCGCCCGGGGCATCGGCGTTTCCGATTTGAACGCTATTTTGCTCACGCACATTCATTTGGATCACGCCGGAGCCGTCGGTGCGCTCATCAAGGAAAACCCCAACATCGAGGTCTATGTTCACGAGGCGGGCATGCGGCATCTTGCCGACCCGTCCAAATTGCTTGCGAGCGCGGAGCGGCTCTGGCCGGGCGAGCTGCTGCATTTGTTCGGCGAAACGCTGCCCGTTCCGTTCGAGAACCTGCGCATGCTCAAGGGCGGAGAAACTCTCGCACTGGGAAGCCGCAACTTCGAAGTGATTTATACGCCGGGCCACGCCTCGCATCACGTTTCGTATTTCGATTCGACGGATGGCACGGCGTTTGTCGGCGATGCGGCTGGATTCCACATCGAAGGCGAGCCGTATGTGGTTCCGGTCGCGCCGCCGCCCGACATCGACCTTGAAGCGTGGAACGCTTCTCTGGACGCCATCGCGGCGCGCCGCCCCGCACGTCTTTTCCTGACGCACTTCGGGTACTCGAGCGCTCCCGCGGCGCACATCGCCGAATATCGGAAAAATCTAAAGCGTTGGGGCGCGCTCTCCGCGAAGATCCTACGCTCGTCCCTGGATGAACGCAGCGCGCTCGAAGCATTCGTCGCCGCAACCAGCGTCGAAATCAAGCAGCACGTCACCGGCGCGGAGGCCGAGCACTACATCTTCAATTGCGGGCTCAACCTTACCTGGCTCGGTCTCGCGCGCTATCACAAAAAACGCGTCGAAGCCGCCGCTGGATCGGCGAGTCAAACGGACGCGGCCTCGCGGCGAAATTAACGCGGCGCGCAAGCGAACTTGGCAAAATTTCACTTCATCGCTTGCAGAGCCGGCTCAAGCCAGGAGAAGAGAAACTGATTGATGCTTGGGAACTGTGCGGCCAGCAAACTAAAAACGGGAATCGCTCCGGCGGACGCAAACTTGATCCAGAAATCCAAGCCCAATTCGCCGGGCTCCGTGGAGGTGAGGTGGCTCAGGATGGTTTCGCGGTGCATCCCGGCGTAAACAGAGCCGACCGCGCCGCCCATGAGGACCAACAAGACGACCGCAAGCGTTTGCAAAGCGGGATGCGGCTCGAACGGATATACGTTCATCGAAAGCACGATGAACACGTACATGCCGCCGGCAGAAATCACCAGCGTACGGATGCGTAGCAAGACGCTGACCAGAAAATTGACGTAGACCAGCGCGACGTATTCTTCCGCGATCGCGCGGTAAGATTGCAAGGGCGGCTTCGCGATGCGTTCGTCCGAAGAAACCGCGGGCGTTTCGTCTTCGTCCCAAATGGGTTGCAGCATGCCGCTCATCAGAATCGCGGCGGTCTTGGCCATCTCTTTTTGCAGCTCTTCGACGCGCGCCATGAGGTGCCTCAGCTGCCGGCCATTCCAGGAATCTTCCGCGCACCATGCCGGAATCTTTTTCCACCAACTGGACTTTGCCGCTTCTTCTTTCTTCGTCTTGTGCGCCATGATTCTCGCGTATATTTCGGATGCGTTCTGTCTTACCTCGAGTGTCTTCCGGATTTGTATGCGCGCGCAGCGCCGCGCGCTTTCCTTCATCGGCGTATTCCAGTTTTCCACCAGAACAAGCAGCCGCGTCATGCTCTCGATCGCCCGCATCATCACTTTGTACGTTTCCCGCAGTGTGCTTCCTCCCGGATTCCAAAACGAATGCCAAGAGAGCTCCTTCATACGGCCAAAAGCGGAACGCAGCGGAAGACGATCCAGCCCCGCGAGGACTTGATGGCATTTCTGCCACGTCCGCACAAGCTTGGTCAGGCATCCGAGGAAAGCTGACACCATGACGCACAAGATGACGGTGAATCCCACGTCGAAGGCCTTCCCTTCGACCGATTCGACCGGAAGATCGCGGCCGAGAGCGAGCAACGTCACAAGACCCAACCCAATCACTGGAATCGCAACTTGCCACGTGAAATAGAGTGGATGCGCTGTTTTTCTGAGGTCTTCGCCCTCGGCATCGCTGATGCGATACGAGTCCAATGCAAGATCTTGCCGCTCGGGCAATCTGGGACGCCGCAAATCGACCAGGCAGACTCCGCGCAGGCTCAGCCACATCCACCAATAGGCGGCCGCGATCAGCAGCAGCACGGGAAGCGCCGGCGACAAGCCGGAAGCGATATGCAACATCCGCGTAGACCAATAAACGCGCAAGGGTCCATAGGAAATCCAAGTGAGCACGAACTGGAATATCGTCATCGCGATGACGGAACCGATGAACGCGCGAGCTACGACGCGTTCGCGACGCAGCTTGTACAAATCCCAGATGGTGACGCCCACAAAAATGGGATACGGCAGCCACATGACGGCGGTAAGTGCCCAGGTTCCAACCCAATCCACGCGCGGGCTTCTGATGCACATCACGAGCACAAAAGCAGAGGCCAGCGCGAGCGCGCCCAGAGCCAGAACGATTGCGCCAAGGGAATCCGTATTTCTGGTAAATTGCGCGCGGTCCTCGGAGTCCGCCAAAACGCTGCCGCTCCAGCTGAAAAACGCATGAACGGCTAAGAGGATGAGGCACAGAAGATAAGCGATATTCCACGCCGGTGGGGTGCGCAGCTTCGTTTCCCACTGATCATGGATGGAAAGAAGTCCATACATGCCGGGGGACTTGGCCGCGGGCTTGAGAGTGCTCTTGGCTGTTTCCGCAGCGCGGGCGGTCGCGGTCACGTCATCGAGGGTGGCGAGGGGAACCTGCCAGTCCGCTGATTGGAGATTCCGGTTATTGAGTCCGGCGATGACCCAAAAACCGTCGCGTCCGAGAATAGTGAGCCATAGCAACGGACGCTCCTCGCAATGGTTCGGATTAGATTCCCCAGCGTGAAACAAATTCGGCGAGCCGTATTCGGCATAGGGAGCGTAAGGGACGGTGAACTCTGGCAGTGCGGAGATAATTTCCTCCGGCTGCGAATTGCCCGACGAAGGCTTAGCCGCCGCTTTCGCGGCGGCATTCGAACTCTTCTCCTCTTCATCTTGCAGGGAGAGAAGGCCGACCGTCGCGTTGAAAATTCCCGCGCTCAAGCTGCTCACGAAGAGCCGGTCCTCGTGCTGATGAAGCGATTCCTTCTGCCGGCACAGCCTGTCTCCCAATCCGGGTACCAGGGCATAGGTGTTCAGGCCGAGCACGCCGCGCAGAGCGGGGTCGCCTTCTCTTGCAAAAAGCAAATCGGGAGCGGTGATGACGACGCGGCCTTGCGCGTAAGCCTTGCGAAGATATTCGGCAAGGAAGAGTTCATCGAGAGGATCGGTCGCGAAAAGGAGCGTGAATTTAATGTGGTGTTTCTCCAATTCGCTGACGATGCCGAGCATCACAGCTTCCTGGGAAAGGGAGGTTTGCGGGACCGCATAGGGCGCCACGGTATCGTCGTCGTTTCCGCTTTCTTCCAGGTTTAGCGGAAGAGTTGAAACGCCGGAGGGATTAGTTACGGAAGATGATTGCGTTGAGGTTTCCTTTTGATAGGCGGAGCGAAAATAAGAAATTTCCCGGGGGAAATGCATCTTGAGGACCTGTTGGTTGAGCTGCTCATCATTTTTCGTGATCCCAGACTGTGTCGAGTGCGGTTCGGATGAGTTCGCGTTTGAGGCCTCGTCCCGGGAGGTCTGTTCTTGCCCACCTGGGTTGGCGCTGACCTTTGCCTCCGATTTTGCGCCGGGCCGGCGGCGGCGTGCGTGTTCGCCCTCCTGAGCGCCGAAGACAGTCCCGTCTTCGGAAAGGATGGCGATTTCATAGGGTTTGTAGCCGCGACTGGAAGCGAACCGCAGGAATTCGTCGCGAGCGTAATCGTCATTTTCTTGAAAGGACGCGAAATAGGAGGCCGGACCAAGGTGCTGCTCAAACCGCCGCATGCTGTTGGTCGCGGTGACGGTTCCGCTGTATACAAATTTTTCAGTGAATTCATCCTTCACTTGCTGTTCCTGCAGTTCCTCGCCGAGCGATTCCAGCGAGCCGGAGAAGGAGGGACCCATAATCAACAGAGGCGGTTTGGTGGCATCGGCGGAGGCGGAAGTTGCCCGAATCGCGTGAATCATTTGGAGAGCGTTGCGAAATTGCTGTCGATTCAAGCCCGCCGTCGGAGTTTCACCCACGACCAGTACGAAGAGAGGACCTTTCGCCGTCGTTGCAGCATTTGGCGCGGACGAATTTTGTTTCATCGAGTTTGCATCATCCGCCGGCGTGGATTCGCTCTCTGGGGCTTCGCTGCGACGGAAGATCATCAAGCCCGGATACGATTCTCGCTGCGCCTGCTCATCGCGCTCTTCTTGGCGCGTTTTCAAATCCGATGATTGGGAGTGCGTCGTGCGGCCCCAAGGCATAATCGCGCGGTCAAAATCGTAATTCTTCGTCTGCGCGGCTTGTTGAACAGCTTCCGCCGAGCGGTCGAACGAGAGTCCCAGGCGCGTGTGGATCGGATCAGGAAAGATGGCGATGGCAAATTGGATTGGCGGGCGCTGCGGCTGGCTGGAAGTTACTCGCAAAGGCTGGAAATAGGAGGCGATATCCGAGCCATGCGCGGAGCCGCTATCCTGAACACCATAAAATTCATTGATTTTGGCGGCAAACTCTTCGAGGTAAGGGATTTTGGGAATGCTCTCGGATGGCTTGGCGGTATTTGCTTTCTGCTGTGGGGCATTTCCCTGTTCAGC
Source organism: Candidatus Acidiferrum sp. (assembly GCA_049794595.1). Lineage (GTDB taxonomy): Bacteria > Acidobacteriota > Terriglobia > Acidiferrales > UBA7541 > Acidiferrum. The sequence continues at coordinate 901 of JBARCY010000406.1, read as the reverse complement.
AGGTGCGGTCGCTCCCGGCCCTGTAACGCGCAGCATTCCGCTGATCAGCAAAAATGCCGCGAGAAAGAGACCGGCTCTTTTCATCGTTCACCAGTCCGGTGGACTGCGAGGAACTCCGGCTCGCAGGCGGTTCCATGAATGATGCCCTCAAGGAAGTGACCCTCCGCCTGCGGAGCCGCGAGCAAGGTTTGACACCTATGGATGTGTAGTGCGCGAATAGGCTCTGGCGTTTCAACGGAAATTGTGTTTCGGCAATTTGACGATACGAGGAGCGGCTGGCAAGAACTGGCGTGTCCAGCGAAGGGGTTGGACGATTACGCGGTTGTTTCTGTGGATGAGACTTGGGGTGCGGCTACAGAGGGATCGGCCGCGGGAGCCGCCGGAGCCTCGAGGCGGGCCGCGAGAACGTCTACGAGCAAATCGACGAGTTTTTTGGCGCCGCTGCCGTCGGGATCTTTGTCGGGGTTGTACTGCGCCACGTCGAGGCAGAGCAGATTCTTGTGTTTCGCAACTTCCGTGAGGGCCGTGCGGACATCTTCGAGGCGCAGGCCGCCGCTGGCGGGCACGTTAACTGCGGGAAATTCCTCTTGAGCCATGATGTCCGTGTCCAGATGAAGGACAAACTCGTGGGCGTCGGCATGTACATAGGCCAGCGCGTCGCGCGCCGCAGCGCTGGCGCCCTTGGAATGAATGTCCGCCGCATCGATATGGCGCATGGGCGATTTGCTGAGGAATTCCTGCTCGGGCGGATCGACCCGGTCCAGACCGAAGAGGGTCACGTCCGGTTCGCGCACCAGCGGCGACTCGCCCCAGAAGCGCACCAATTCCGGAGCGCCGCGGCCAATCACGTGGGCCACAACCATGCCATCAATGCGTCCGGAAGGAGTCGATGCAGGTGTGT
>JBARCY010000405.1:0-4149 GCA_049794595.1 Candidatus Acidiferrum sp. | reverse complement strand
AACCATCTCGATTCTCGTGTCCTCAACCGCTGAATCACTGTCACCGTTTCAGCCCTTCCACTCTCGACGCGCCCAAGCATCAAAATTTTGAATTCATTAAAATTCTCAAAAACTTCTCCGCAAATCTTTTCCACCGTCTTAACTTGCTAACCCTACTTTTGTCTTGACACTTCTCTCAGCCGGACGCTAGCCTACGGCCATGGGTGCAACTGGGGGAAAACCTTCGCAAGTATTAACAACCGTTCATATTCGCTGCCTGGCGGAAAGATTGGTTCCACGGCATGTGCCACGACCTCGCACTTCACTTCTTCAGCGTACAAGCGCTTCGGTCCTGGACATCAACCGCGATCAATAGCTCGCCAAGCTTTCTTTGTCATCTCTTCCACGTCGTGTAGAAATTTTGAGCCGGGCGTTTCTGTCACTAGCATCGTAGCGAGGGGTCGTTGAAAGGGGTGTGGCGTATGAAGTTCCGAATTCTTTTTGTATTTTTGGTTTGTGCTCTCGCGTTTTCTCTGTCTCCTGTTCTTTACGGGCAAGCGAACGGCAGTTTTTCCGGCACCATCTTGGATAAATCCGGCTCCGCCGTCTCCGGCGCCACGGTCACTGCCACTTCTCAAAGCACCGGCGCCTCTCGCCAGGCAACAACGGACGAAACCGGCCATTACCTTATCCCCCTGCTGCCGGCTACCACTTACACCCTGCGCGTCGAATTCAAAGGATTTCAAACTGTCGAAACCAAAGACCTGCGCCTTCAAGTTGACGAAGCCCGCGAACTCGATTTCACCCTCGTGCCATCCTCGGTCTCTTCGACGGTCGAAGTCACCGGCTCTGCCGTCGCCGTCGAAACCACCAATCCCTCCCTCGGCCAGGTCATCACCGCTCAGGAAGTCTCGCAGCTTCCTCTCAACGGCCGCGACTTCGTTCAGCTTGCCAGCCTCACGCCCGGCACCACGCAAGAGACCAATCCCGGCAGCTTTTTCACTAGCGGCGCTGACAGCGAGGTGGCCGCGCGCGGCTCCTATTCTCTCTCGGTCGGCGGCTCCCGCCCCAACAGCACCGATTGGCTTCTGGACGGCGTGGACAACAACGAACTGACCGCCGGCGGCATCGGCATTTTTTCCTCCATCGATGACATTCAGGAATTCAAAGTTTTGACTTACAACTACTCCGCGCAATACGGCACCCGCGCTGGACCCACCGTTCTGGTCACCACAAAATCCGGCTCCAACGAATTCCACGGCTCCTTGTTCGAGTTCCTTCGGAACACTTCGCTCGACGCCAAGAGCTTCTTTGCCACCTCGCCAGAAAAATTCAATCTGAACCAATTCGGCGGTTCCATCGGTGGGCCCATTCGCAAGAACAAAACCTTCTTCTTCGTCGATGGCGAACAAAAGGATCAGCTCCACGGCATCACCTTCACGGGCTTGGTCCCCAGCATGGCGATGCGTCCGAGCGCCACGCAGCCCTACGCGGATTTCACCAACGATCCCTTTGGCAATTCCGTAAACGGCACGGTAATGGTCGGCAACACGCCAGTCTCAGTTCCAGCCATCGTCAATCCCAATATGATCGGAGCTTCGACGAACCCCGCCGTTTCTCCCAATGTATATTTCCAGTGCGCGGGCAGTGCCAGTGGCGCCCCGACTGCGGTCAACGCGAATGGCAGCCAGGTACCAGGTGTCCCATGCGCCAAAATACCGGCAGGCCTGATCAACAGCATCGGCGGGGCCATGATCAACCTTTTCCCCGTCCCCAATGCCAATAATGCGGCTGCGGGATTCAACTTCGTAAGCGAACCGGTCCGCAGCCTGTATGAAACAAAGTTTGACGCTCGTGTGGACCACAGCCTGTCCGCTAATGACAATCTTTTCGCCCGTTTTAGCTACGACGATGCGGTCTCCTACGTTCCGGGCGGCTTCGCCGGGGGTTTTGCCGAGGCCAGCGCCTTCGGCAGCAACCAGGGCATCATCAATCACGGGCGCAACGTGGCCATCGGGGAGACCCACGTTTTTTCGCCCACCATGGTGAATCAGGCGACTTTTGGTTACGACCGCATCTTCGACTACATCACCTCGCAAGGCACCGGTAGTTGCGCCTCCGCAAAGCTTGACATTCCCGGCGCAAATTTGGGCTGCTCCGGCCTCGGCAGCTCCGCCACCTGTGCTCCAGGCGCGTATAGCTGCGGCCTGGTGTCAACGTTGTTTGTTAACGGCTACTGGTCCCTCGGCGACCGCGGCTACACTCCCTTTCAGGGTGGTACCAACATCTTCACTTACGACGATTCTCTCGATTTGATTCGTGGCAAACATGATTTCAAAGTCGGAATTGATGTCCGCGCCAATCAGATGAATGTTGGTACGGAAGCCTTTCAGGACGGATTCTGGATTCCTGGCGGCATCGGCAATTTCTCTGGCCTAATCGACGCCTCCTCGAATATTCCCGGCAATGGGGCGGCAGATTTTGAGATGGGCTTAGTGGGCGTTTCTGAGCACGACCAGACATTCAACGGCCCGGTCACCGGCCGCCGCTGGAAAATCTACCGCCCGTATGTCCAAGATGATTGGAGAATCACGAGGGACCTCACTCTCAATCTTGGCATTGCGTGGGATCTCACGACTCCCATCTCCGAGGCCGATGGCCGCATGGCGGATTACATCCCACCGACTATCGCCATGGGTGCCAACGCCGCCACTGGCCAGCTTCTGATTGCCAATCAAGGTGGTGTCAGTTCGTCGGCAGGCATAGACATGAATTGGACGGCTTTTGAGCCTCGCATCGGTTTCGCTTACAAACTCCTTGGCAGCGACAAAACGGTCGTCCGCGGCGGCTATTCCATCTATCATGATTCCGCTTGGAGTATGGGTGCTCAGGGCCTCTGGCAGAATCCTCCCTTCTTTGCCGAAGGGGATATTTTCAGCGCCGCCGGGTGCGCCTTTTCTACGTCCTATTGCGCCACCGTACTCGGGCAAACGCCTTCCGGCTCTAGTATTTCCAACGGATTTCCCATTTTTAACACGCCGCCCGACCTCGCCACCTTCAGCGGAACACTTTTCTATCAACCCACAAATTTCAAGCTCGGCAAGGTTCAGCAATTCAACATAAACGTCGAGCGCCAGATACCGGGAAACATTGTCCTCACCGTCGGGTATGCTGGCTCGCGCGGCAATCATATTCTGGTGGCGGGGAATGACCTCAACACCAGCGGCCCCTCGGCTTGCGGCAATGCGGGTTACACGATCGGTTGCGCTGCCGGCGGTGCTCCCTTTGTGTCGCCCTTCAATCCGCCCAATTTCAACGCTATCTTGGAGTTCGGCGATCTCGGCAAAACCACCTACAACTCCTTGCAAATCAAAGCTGAGACCAAGTCTTCCCGGCATGGCCTTTATGCGCTCGTTTCCTACACCTATTCGAACACCTACGACAACGGCCTAAGTGACGGTCTGGGCTCCTTGTTGAGCGCCCCTTTCTTCCCGCTTCCCAACTGGGAGAAGCTCGATTGGGCTCCCTCCGAGCTCGACCTAAAAAATAATTTCACTGCCAGTGTCATCTACGACTTGCCCTTCGGCAGGGGAAGGCGTTTTGGCAGCGATTGGAACAACATGGCCGATTCGCTTCTCGGTGGCTGGCAAGTTACGCTTATCGAAAAAATCACCTCCGGTTTCGCCGACCCACTCATCGATAGCGCGAATGGCTCCGGAGTCACCTTTAACAACGGTGGAAATGGCAACAACTTCAACCGCCCGGACCAGGTTGCTGGTTGCAACCCCTATGCCAACCAAACAAAGACACAGTTCATCAATCCCGCTTGCTTTGTTGCGCCGGCCGCCGGAGAGTTGGGCGACGCTTCGCGTGTTCCCGTCTTCGGTCCGGATTTCGTCAATACCGATTTCTCGGTCATCAAACAGTTCAAGCTGCCCTGGGAAAACATGGGCCTGAATTTCCGGGCGGAATTCTTCAACCTTTTCAACCACGCGCAGTTCGGTCCGCCCGTCAGCGACATCAGCGCCCTCGGCTTCGGCTCCGTCAACTCCACCGTAAACAACCCGCGCCTCGTCCAGCTCGGCCTCAAGCTCACCTTCTAGCAGCATCTGTAGAGTCACCCTTCAAAGGGTGACCGCACCTCTCCGGCCCGCGGCCCTCGCCGCGGGC
>JBARCY010000404.1:0-1772 GCA_049794595.1 Candidatus Acidiferrum sp. | reverse complement strand
GTAAAAAACCTCGCAGGCTCCCCACGTGATCACGACTCCCATGAGCTGATACGCATGCCATAGAGGAAAAAACAAGATCAGAAACAGCGCGATTCGCAGAGCGCGGGAAATCGCGTCGCAATCAGGTCGGCCGATCGCACTAAGGATACTGCCTGTAATCCAACCGACGCCCTGCACGACGGCAAACGGAGCCGCAATCCACAGCAATTGCTCGAGCCCCAAATATTGCCGGCCAAGTAGCAAAACGATTGGGTGAGCGAAGAATACAAGCAGTCCGGCCATGATCAGCGAGGCAGGGACCACAATACGGATGCAGATTTCGGTCAATTCTTCAGAGGATTTCAAATCTCGGTGCGCAAGCGTGTTCGTGAGCGAAGGAAGCAAACTGTCAAGAAAGAAGGTGACCACCCTGGAAACAGGGAGCAACAAACTCATTAGGGCAACGTACTTCCCGAGCAGGGCAAGGCCTCCAAAATAGAGCAAGAGCAGATAATCGAGGCGACCGCTGAAGAAATTCAAGATGCTGCCGCCCTGCAAGCTCAGCGTGTAACGCCAAAAACCGCCGGGAAGAAGAAAGTGAAGGCGAGACCGAACGAACCCGGGATTCAAACGAAGGAAGCGGCGTATCGCGCTATAGGCGACCACAAGAACGAGGCTGAGGTAGGCTCCCCAGATAACCGCCGTATAGTGCTTCGCCAGCAATGATCGCGCCGCCACAAACAAGATCACGTAAATCATGAACGAACCGATGGTGACGATGCGGTCCAGGCCCTGCGCCCACTTCAGTTCGAGCATGCCCTTCAGGGCTGCAAGAGACGCCGAATACAAGATGTAGATCGGCGAGAGATACAGGAGAAAAATCCAGAACGGCCCCGTGTGGCCTTCGCCGAATAGGTATCGCAATCCTCCGGGCCATAGGGTGGCCGCCACGAGCCATGGCACAAGAGCGATGCAATTCAGCGCAAAGTAAGACGCAAAGAAGGAAATTCGGCCGTTGGTGTCCAGTTCAGGAATGAATTTGATCAAGACGGCGTTGCCGCCAACGAAAAAGAAAACAGAAACTACGCCGATGTAAATCTGTAGCAAGCCAAATGTCCCGATCACTTCGGGAGCAATCCGCGCAAGGATTATGCTTGTCCCGAAGCTGAACGGAACCGACAGCGCGGAGAGCCAGAACGTCCATCGCATTCCGGAAACGATGGATCGCCGCATCTCCGGCGAGGCGCCGGAAAGAACACCTGCGCGTGCAGACGCCGGATCGGCCATGGAAATATTGTGCTCTGCGTAGGTGGGAAGCCCTTCTTTCAATCGATCCTCGTGACTCGCAAGTCTAACCAGTGGAAAGTGCCGAACTGGCCCGCGTTGTGCGCGTTTGCCGTTCTCATACCAGTGGCCGCTCGCGATGCTTCCGTAATCGAAGAAGCAATCCCGGCCGCTCGGAAGTGATTTCATCCAGTCGGCGCCAGCCCATTTCGGAGATTCGTGTGCGCTGCAAACTTCGCAATCCTGCCACGCCATCGCGCACTCCGCGAAGGAACTTTCCAGGATGGCCGGCGCGGAAACTGAAAAACGCCAACATCCCCCAGTGGTAGCCGAGGTAACGCCAACGGCGCAAGCCCGAATAGTCCTTGAAAGCGATCCAAAGATAATTCCGTGTATAAAAGTAAAAATTCCTGCCGCTCGAGCGAGTCTCTTCCGACATGGCATGCCGCACGCGCACTTCGGGTCGGTAAACAATTTTCATGCCCGCGTCGATCATTCGCAGCGCCAGG
>JBARCY010000403.1:0-24836 GCA_049794595.1 Candidatus Acidiferrum sp. | reverse complement strand
GATCTTGCTCGGTTCCGTGATTTACCCCTTTGTTCTGACGTCGGTTCGCACTCTCGTCTATCTGGGCTGGGCGGTCATCCTGTTTGGGTTTTCGCCGCATTCGGCAAATTGGTTCGGCGCCATTTTGCTCTTGCTGGCCTCGATTTTAGCTTTCGCGGGATTGGGTATTCTATCGGCGAGCTACATCTTGCTTTTCAAGCGCGGGAATCCCGCGAAGTGGTTCGTGCTGGGGCTTTCGGGACTGCTTGGCGGAATGATGTACCCTGTCTCGATCCTTCCCGAATATTTGCAGGCCATCGCCCGGCTGATTCCGATTACGTATTCACTCGAAGGAATGCGCGCTGCGCTCCTGGGTGGCGCGCGAATGGGCCAACTCTGGCCGTCGATCGGCGCCCTGCTGGTCTTCGCGGTGATTCTCTTGCCGGCGTCGTTTTTGACGTTCGCCTGGGCGCTTCGGCGCACGAAGGTCACAGGCACGCTAACTCACGTCTAATTGCCGGGGGTGAGTATCATATTCCGCGTATCCGATTTGAATATGACGGATTAAGTTTATGACACACTGTCATTGAAACTGACCTGATGGAGTTTTTTGACCACGGTGTGTGAGAGAGTTTATAGCACTTTGACCGGACCGGCGGTTCGTCGGGCGGCGGCAAGACTAACCTTCCATCAACACGCTCACACGGCCATGCCTTTTCAGGGGGCAGTGCCCAGCCCCACGGAACCCGATGGAACATGATGGGCCACGTACCTGTTGCCGCATCGCGGGGGAATGTTCCCTCCAATTGCCGGGACTGCACGAAAGCATATTGCGTACTGAACAAGGGGAAAACTCAAACGGATGACTAGGGCTAATCAACATCAGAAGAAGATGATCCCAGTCATCTCGAATCAGTGGGCGACGGCTCCGATCAATTCTTCGAGCAAGAAGACCAGGCGGGCGACCGGAAACGGCATTCGTGTGACAATGTAATACGCGCGCCAGAACACACTTACTTGCGGTTTTCATCTTAACAAGCATTTTGAAAACTGCGGGCTTTCCGTGCACGGATCGTTCTGTGCAGTTAACAACAATGGACTATGGAAGCTTTATGCTGGTCTCTCGTGACTTTCCTCTAGTCCAACCTTCGCGCAAATTATCGAAGGATCGAACTTTCGAAAAACTCCACGCGGGAATGTGTTTAAGCTGCCTGACTCTCAACACGAGCATCCTTGCGGGCCTTGCGGATCTGGATCTCCAGGAGGGAGCCGCGATGCTTCAATTTCAGCCTTCCCGAGGAGGGATCGAATTCATCTTTCAAAGGAAGAACTCGAAAGAACGTGGCAACTTCGCCGGAGCTCGATCTCTTCTTGCCCGCCAGGATCATGCGCCGCGGTTCGACGCAGACCTCAATTTCTTCAATATCCCTCGCGCCAAGAGCGGAGCAAAACATGGAGACCGTAACCTCGTCTTTCGACTCAAGAACTCCGCAGGAAAGTGGCTGCAGGATTTCCTCTTCTGCGAGCCGCAAATGGTCTTGCTCCCGGCCTGCAGGACATCCCTGGCGTTGAAAGATTTCGTTGGCCCGCTTTGCGGTAGCTTCCGAAATGACCTTGAGGCATTCGAGTGCATTGCCGAACGTGACACTCACGCAACGCTGTTCGTCGAGCTTCGGACTGGCCGCTTGGCCCGACATCATTATCGCCCCCTCCGCCATCAAACTTCGTCCTGGATGCCCTGAACCCTTGTACGCCTCTGAGTCGCCCATCCACGATGACGAACGTCACGCTCCAATGTGACCAAGCTCACAGTGCCAGCGGCTGGATGGCCCAACACTGTCCAAGCAAGCTCGAATTGACGATGGTGAGAGTCCCTAACTAACGGTGGAGGAGCGATGGCTCTAGGCAATCACCCGCTTCGTGCGGCTTATTTTTCAATGGAGATCGCGTTGAGGGCCGACATTCCTACCTATGCGGGAGGCTTAGGCATCCTTGCGGGAGACACTTTGAGATCTGCGGCAGACGCGGGGTTGCCAATTGCTGGGGTTACATTGCTGGATCGAAAGGGGTACTTCGAGCAGCATCTCGATGAGCACGGAAACCAGACAGAAACTCCGTCCTTGTGGAAGCCCGAAGCGATCCTGGAAGCGACCAATGCGCGGGCTTCCATCGTGATCGAAGGCCGGACGGTTGTACTGAGGGCCTGGCAGTACTCAATTCACGGACTGGGAGGATATTCTGTCCCGGTCTACCTTCTGGATGCCGCGCTTCCGGAAAACAGCCCCTTCGACCAATCATTGACCGACGAACTCTATGGTGGAGACGACCACTATCGGCTTTGCCAGGAAGCTGTGCTCGGAATCGGCGGCATGGAGATTCTGAATGCACTCGGTTGTAAGCATGTCCTGACGTTTCACATGAATGAAGGGCACGCGTCTCTTCTGATCCTCGCCCTTCTCCAGGCCCATCTGGCCGGCAGAACGGAGGAATTGACGTCACAGGACCTTGATTTTCTGCGAAAAAAGTGTGTGTTCACAACGCATACACCGGTACCTGCGGGGCAGGATCAATTCCCGAAGGATTTGGTGCGGCGTGTCCTCGGTGATGACCGCGTGACTTTGCTGAAAAAACTGGGCGGTTTCACGGAGAACACGTTGAACATGACGTTTCTGGGCCTACGCGCCTCACACTATATCAATGGCGTCGCCATGCAGCATGCGGAAGTGTCTCGAAGCATGTTCCCCAGCTATCCGATTCACGCGATCACCAACGGTGTCCACGCGACAACGTGGACCTCGGCTCCATTTCAAGAACTCTATGACCGTCACATACCCGAATGGCGACGGGACAATCTTTACCTCCGCTATGCCATAGGGATTCCGCTCCCAGAAATTCGGGATGCTCACGCCGGCGCGAAAAAAGCATTGATTAAGGAAGTCAATCTGGTCACGGGCGTCCGCCTGAGTGAAAATGCCATGACTCTAGGTTTTGCGCGGCGTGCCGCTACATACAAGCGCGCAGACTTCTTGTTTTCCAACACGGAACGGTTGAAGTGGATCGCTCAACATGTTGGCCCATTTCAAATAATCTTCTCTGGCAAAGCACATCCGCATGATGAACCAGGAAAGGCGTTGATTCGACGCGTATATGAAATGATCGCCCAGTTGAAGGGGATTATTTCAATCGCGTATATCGAGAACTACGATATACGCTGGGCCCAGTTGATCACAAGCGGCGTGGACCTGTGGCTGAATACTCCGCACCGGCCCTATGAAGCTTCCGGTACGAGCGGAATGAAGGCAGCTCTCAACGGGGTGCCGAGTTTGAGCGTTCCTGACGGTTGGTGGCGGGAAGGGCATGTGGAAGGGGCAACCGGATGGGACGTCGGCCATGAAGAAATTCCGGACGATCCTGCTGAAGAGATCGCGTCCCTCTATCATAAGCTCGAGAACATCATTCTCCCGATGTTTTATGGAAGAAAAGACGCCTACGCCGACGTGATGCGCCTGTCGATTGCGCTGAACGGGTCATTTTTCAACACGCAAAGGATGGTAGCCCAGTACGTGATGAACGCCTATTTTTCGGGAAAGCAAGGTTCCTCAGTTCAGCAGATTATTGAGGACGCTCGTCGATCCGAGCCCATCCGTAACGCAACTAATCTCCAGCAGAATCAAGACCCGGCGGCAGAGTAAGACCCCTCATCATCACACGACTTCTGTGCGTGGGTCGATTCGAGACGCCCTACGTGTGAGTCCAGAGTGACGATAGCCCGCACGCGGTTTGTTGTAAGGAGCGTCGATCACTTCTTAGAGTGATCAGCGTCGCAGCGCACAGGGGCGCCGTAGCGTCAACTATCGCCAGTTCGGAGGTGACGTATGAAGGCGCTCGACATCGGCACTCGCATTCAACTTAAAAACGTTCTCTTTGCGACCGATTTTTCGCCTGCGGCAGATGCCGCGATTCCCTATGCCATTGAACTCGCAAAACATTACGGCGCCAAACTCTACGCCTTCCATGCGCGGTCGCCCGTGATTGATGCACTGACGCCGATGGAAAGCTGGAATGCGTTGGAGGAAGCTGCCAAAGTTCAGGCCGAGCAGCAGAGACGCGAACTTCTGAAGGCGTTCGGGGGGATGAAACCGGAGATCTTGATCCCGGCAGGAGACCTTTGGTCTACTCTCGCAGCCGCCATCGAAGGAAACCGAATCGACTTGATCGTAATGGGGACGCGCGGACGTTCGGGAATCCGCAAGTTCTTGCTGGGTTCGGCTGCAGAAGCGATTTTTCGGCAAGCTGCCTGCCCTGTATTGACCGTTGGGCCTCTATCACCTACCAAACCAAGGCACGATGGCGAATTCACAAAGATTCTGTTCCCGACGGACTTCAGCCAGGAATCGTTGGCCGCGGCTCCTTACGCCCTCTCTCTGTCGCAGGAATACCAGGCTTATCTGACCCTCATGCACGTAATTGAAGAACCTAGGACGGGCGAACTGGTCCATCCGTCTGAGCTCGTGTCATCATCCGAGCGCCTCTTGCACAATATTGTTCCAGCGGAGGCTGAGCTTTGGTGTGTTCCGAATTACGTCGTAGAATGCGGCCCGGTCGATAAGAAGATTCTGGAGGTCGCTGCCAGCCAGCGAACCGACCTGATTGTTCTCGGTGTGCGGCAAGCAACTGGCTTTCAGGGCGCTGCGGCACATCTGCCGATTGCAACCGCCCACAGCGTGGTATCGCGCGCGGAATGTCCGGTACTGACAGTTCGCGGGTGATCGTCAGTAGAAGAGAGATTGCCCCTAGCCAGCGTCGGGGTGGCATGCTGCTCTAGTTGTGTTACTGCGAGCTACTCGGGCTCGCACGAAAGCCTTATCTCACAACAATCCACGAAATAATCAGCTCCGCGTAGCGATACACGGGCGTATTTCGATCCGCCGTGTGACTTCCGGCACTTTTACATGTGACGAGATGCACATACCCGGCCCGAGCGCTCAGCGATCATACCGTTGCATAACGAAATAGAGGAACGCCTTCGATGAAGGGAATTTTGAAGCTGGCCTACAAGCTTCTGGTGAACGACAGGGCGAAATTCACCGCCCTGCTTGTTGGTATTACTTTTGCCGTGTTCCTCATGATGTTCGTCACATCCATGTTCGCCGGTATCTTGAACCACTCCTCCTCGACGGTCATCAATATCGGAGCCTCCATGTGGGTCATGGATCCGGCCGTGCAGACAGCGGCCAACTCGATCGGGATGCCGGATTATGTCCTGGACGCGGTTCGAAGCATGCAGGGCGTGAAATATGCCGTGCCTCTCTATTCCGGCGGAGCGCTGGTCAAGCTTCCCGACGGCACATACCAGTCTGTCACGGTGCTTGGATTGGATGACAACAGCCTGTTTGGCAGACCCGGCCTTATACAAGGCAAGATCGAGGACATCTATGCGGAAAATGGCTTTATTGTTGTTGACGACTCCGAATATCCCAAGCTCGAGAACCCTCGTTTGGGTTCGCAATTTGAGCTCAACGACCACCGAGGAGTCATTGTAGGCATCGCCAAGGCTTCCACCGCGGGCCTTTTCGGAATTCCAACTCTCTACACGACTTATGAGAGGGCCATTCAGTACATTCCCAACCCGCGTTACACAATCTCATTCGTTCTTGTCGAGCCGAAGAGTTCGAGCGACATACCGAAGATCAAGCAACAAGTTGAATCGCTCGGTTACCTGGCACTCACGAAAGATGAGTTCATGCGGAGAACTTCCGACTTCTATACGTTCCAGACAGGCGTTGGCACGAACATCCTCATTATGACGGTGATCAGTTTTATCGTCGGCCTATCCATTTCGGGCCAGACATTCTACACGTTCATTCTGGAGAACTTGGAAAGGTTTGGAGCCCTGAAAGCCATAGGCACGAGAAGCGGCCAACTGGTGGGCATGATTTTGTTCCAGGCCGCCTTCGTGGCCCTAACCGGCTACGGGCTGGGAGTCGGCCTCTGTGTGCTGTTGGTCTCGCTTGCGAAGCTCAGGCTGCCGAGTTACGCAGCCATGATCACCTACACGAACCTGGCGCTTGCCTTCGCGATGGTTCTCGTCATCACAGCGGTTTCCAGCTACATGGGAGTCCGCCGTGTACTGCGGATCGAGCCGTTCGACATCTTCCGAGGATGAAATGCCAAACGCAGCCATCCAAGCGACCGGTCTAAACAAATGGTTTGGAGAAGGTGAAGCCAAGACGAACGCTCTGCGCGATGTCAACCTGGAAGCCCAGTTTGGTGAAATGGTCTATATCGTTGGTCCGTCGGGGAGCGGAAAGACGACGCTTTTAAGCGTTCTCTCCGGAATACTAAAACCCAACTCCGGCATTGTCTCGGTGGAAGGAATCGATATCTGGAGTCTTGACGCCGACCAATTGGCTGATTTCCGTCTGAACAAAATCGGCTTTGTGTTTCAGGATTACCACCTCTTCCCGCGTCTGAACACCGCTGAAAATGTAGCCATTCCACTGATTCTTAGAAAAAAGGATTGGGACGAATCGATTCACGAAGCGATTCGATACTTGGACATCGTTGGGCTGAAGGGACGAGCGGATCTCCCTCCGGTGAAACTCAGCGGCGGGGAACAACAACGCGTGGCCATCGCGAGAGCCATGATTGGGCAGCCGGACATCTTGATCTTGGACGAGCCCACCGCTTCATTGGACGGCGACACAGGGCAGGCAATTTTGAAGTTTGTGCGCGAGAACATCCTGAACAGCAGTCGCTGCATTGTTGTGGTCACGCACGACGACAGAATTTCTGAATACGCGAGCCGGATCTTGAAGATGGAGGATGGGCGCCTCACGGGAACGGAAAAGAGGGCGGCATGAAAAACAGATTGTTATTTGCACTTTCTCTTTTCGGCATTCTCGCGGGGGGCGCGGCTGCCCATTTCTTCGGCGCTACAAAGTCCCCGCTGGCGCCGGTGTTTAATCCCACCTCCGATCCCTACGTCAGCGGTATCTATGCCGAGGGAATCGTAGAGAGCGTTCAATCCAGCGGGGAAAACATCAACATCTATCCAGAGGTTCCCGGCACAGTGAAGCAAATTCTGGTCGCGGAGGGGCAAGAAGTAAGAAAAGGAACCCCACTTGTACTGATCGACGATTCCATCCAGAGAGCCACGACAGAGCAGCAGAAATCAGCTGCCCAAGCCTCCCATGCCATGCTTGAAGAGTTGAAGGCGGAGCCGAGACAGGAAAACCTCGATGTGGCAGAAGCGCAGGTCGTTTCGGCGCAAGCAGCGCTAGTAACTGCCCAGGATGAACTAAACAAGCAGAAAGCAGCTTACGTGATGGATCCAAGGTCGATTAGCAAAGATGCCTTGGACAACGCGATCAACGCTGCGGCCGTGGCACAAGCAAATCTTGAACTTGCGCGAAGGCAACGTGACCTGACCAAAGCCGGCGCGTGGATCTTCGATATACGCAATCAAGAGAGACAATATAACGCTCTTGAAAAGTCCTATTCGTCTTCCAGCGCCCTGCTCGCCAAGTACACACTTCGAGCGCCAACCGATGGAGTGGTGCTTTCGATCAATACGATCGTGGGGAACTTTGCATCGCCACAGGGCGCCTACGATAGCTATACGCAGGGTATGGACCCGGTATTGATCCTGGGGACACCCCAAAAGGTTCTTCAGGTTCGTTGTTATATCGACGAAATTCTCGTACCTCGCCTGCCTCCTCCATCGAAGGTCAAGGCGCAGATGTCCATCCGTGGATCCAACATTAAGATTTCCCTCGATTTCGTGAGAGTGCAGCCCTATGTTTCCCCGAAGATTGAGCTTTCCGACCAAAGACAAGAGCTCGTGGATGTCCGAGTCTTGCCAATCATCTTCAAGGTCCAGAAGCCGAAAGATGTGAATCTTTATCCAGGTGAATTGGTCGATGTCTACATCGGTGAGTGAAGATTTGAAGTCGGCCCCGATCTTGTTGGTCTCGCGCTGGCAGGGCAGGCAAACGATGATGTCCATGACTCGATGCATGCAGAAGAGCAATGGAGTCGGACGATTTTGCCGCGTCGCCGTCCGGTTGCGCCTGACAGTGTCGGTTTTCTGCGCCTTGCTCATGAGCGCATGCATGGTCGGACCGAAGTACAGTCGTCCTTCTGTTCAAGTCCCGGCTGCTTTCAAAGAAGCAGTACCACCAACCGCCGCAGCCGCTGAGGCATGGAAGGAAGCTCAGCCCAAGGACGACGCGATTCGCGGAATGTGGTGGGAAATGTTCAACGATCCAAAACTGAATGACCTCGAACAGAAATCCGCTATTTCAGATCAAAATATTGCGGCGGCCGCCGCCAATTTCCTTGCGGCGCGAGCCTTGGTCAGAGAAGCTCGATCGCAGTACTTCCCGACCCTAAGTACGAATCCGAGCATTATCAATTCGCGCCCATCGCCCGCGCAATTTGGCGGCTTGCAAACGGGAAGCTCATCCGGGGCTGGAGTGACGGTGAAATCCTATACCGACTATTCGCTCCCTTTCGATGCTTCGTGGGAGCCGGACCTGTGGGGCCGCGTTCGGAACGGCGTGAGAGCAAACGTGTTCGCCGCGCAGGCAAGCGCGGCAGATTTGCAGAATGTGCGCCTCACCGAACAGGCCGAACTCGCCGCGGACTACTACGAGCTGCGTGCGCAAGATTCTCTCAAGGAAGTATTCGATTCCACCGTGGCCGCTTATCAGGAAACTCTGGATCTGACCCAAAGTCTCTACCGCGCAGGCCTTGATAACGACGAAGCAGTCGCCCAGGCCGAGGCTCAGTTGAAAGCGGCGCAAGCGCAGGATACGAATCTCGCCATTCTGCGAGCGCAATATGAACATGCTATCGCTGTTCTGGTTGGCCAGCCCGCCTCGACCTTCTCACTTCCGGCGAACTCTCTCCAGACAAATCCACCAGCGATCCCTATCGGAATTCCATCCCAGCTTCTCGAGCGACGCCCGGATATTGCCTCAGCCGAGCGTGGCGTAGCGCAAGCCAATGCGCAGATTGGCGTGGCCGAGGCCGCCTATTTCCCCAGCATCCTGTTGAGCGCCACTGGCGGATTTGGAGCCTCTTCCGTCGCGAGTTGGTTGACGTGGCCCAGCCGTTTCTGGTCCGTTGGTCCGAGTCTCGCAGAAACCATTTTCGATGCGGGATTGCGGAGGGCTACTGTCGAACAGTATCGCGCCACCTACGATGAGACCGTCGCGAATTACAGGCAGACCGTGCTGATCGCGTTTCAACAAGTCGAGGACAACCTCGCATCGCTAAGAATTTTGTCCGTTGACATCCAGCAGCAGGATGCTGCGGTCGAAGCCGCTCGCAGAAGCCTCGAGGAAGCTACTGTACGGTACAAGTCCGGGATTGATCCCTACTTGAACGTGATCAGCGCTCAGACCATCCTATTGAACGATGAGCAGACGGCCGTGAATTTCCGAATGCAGCAAATGGTGGCGAGCGTTCAATTGATCAAAGCGCTGGGCGGTGGTTGGAACGCCTCTCAGATTCCAGCACCTCGGGAATTGGGAACAAAGACCTCGCCTTCCTCAAACGCAAAGCCTCAATAGATGTGCCTCCCACGATTCGAGAGCGAGTGGCGGACGCTCGTCGACTAGGTTGACCCTTGCCAGGTGGATGGAACCGACTACCCTGCAAACGCGAACGATGTCCCCGTGAAACAGAAAAGGAACGGAAGTGCGGGAAGCGGGGGAAGCGGACCACCTCACGTTCAGTTCCCGTTTCCCTGCGTCTTGTGAGACAAACTAATGCTCCTGTTTGCGCGCGGACGCCTTCCCGCACAGTTTTCGTGCCACTTTACCTTTCACCTCGTGCCAACTACGCTGCCTTCACTTCGACGCGCGTGTTTTTTGCCTGAGCCCCCTTCGGCATATTGAGTTCGAGAACGCCATTCTTCAGCGTCGCCGTTGCTTTCGCGGCGTCCACTTCCATCGGCAAATCAATGACGCGAAGAAGTTCGCTCGAGCATTGCTCTTTGTAGACAATCTTGCCCTTCTTCTTGTCTTCTTTGGTTGTTTCCTTTTTGCCAGTAATCGTAAGTCGCCGCGGTTCGAGACTCACCTCTAGCTCCCCGAGATCGAATCCGGGCGCCTCGGCTCGAACGGTTAAGCCATCGTCGGATTCCGTGATGTTCACGTGAACGGGATGAAGAAGCTCAGCTTCCGCTTTGAGCCAGTGGTCCAAATCGTGACCCAGAAAGCCACCGGCATTCTCGAAGATCTCGAACGCCCGGCGGGCAATATCGTCATGAATTCGGTGGATGCGTTCCAATGATGTCTTTGGCTCGACCAATTTCAAAGCTGTAGGGTCGTGCGCCACTTGGGCTGCAGTAGACTTTTCGCTCATTTCGCCTCCTTCGTCACTTATATACTCCCGGGGATTTCCGAGCCAACTACTCACTGCCCGGAACGAGGTGAGTGGCGGGGCCATCCGCCCGCTGAACCACACTCTAATCCCACCTCGGCAACCGGATTGTGAGCCACGTCACACATGGCAGTGACAAACGGCGTTCCGCCGCGGAACACGGCAAAGAAGTACCGACAGCGTTATGCATCTGCTCTTACTAAACAGTTGCGATATGATGTTAATTGCTCGGGAATCCGGCCACGGGCAATCGATTCCTAATGGGAGATTATATCGATGGCTTCCGGAGCATACGCAAGTTCGGCAATCCCCGCAGGGTCCAGGCGCCCTCTGTCTTCTGAAGAACTCCGCAAGATGCACGCCTATTGGCGCGCGGCAAATTACCTCTCAGTTGGGCAGATTTATCTTCTCATGAATCCGCTGCTGCGCGAGCCGTTGAAGCTCGAACACATCAAGCCTCGCCTCCTTGGTCATTGGGGAACGACTCCTGGATTGAATTTCATCTATCTTCATTTCAATCGCCTCATCAAGCAGCTGGATCTGAACGTGATTTACATCGCGGGCCCCGGACACGGCGGACCGGGCTTGGTGGCGAACACTTTTCTGGAAAGCACGTACAGCGAGTTCTATTCTCATATTCCCCGAACAGAAGAAGGCATGCGAAGGCTGTTCAAGCAATTCTCTTTCCCGGGAGGCATTCCTAGCCACGTTGCTCCCGAGACGCCAGGCTCGATTCACGAAGGCGGCGAATTGGGCTATTCGATTGCGCATGCCTATGGCGCCGCCTTCGACAATCCAGATCTTCTCGTTTGCTGCGTTGTTGGCGATGGAGAATCGGAAACAGGGCCGCTCGCAGCGAGCTGGCATTCGAACAAGTTCCTGAATCCCGCTCGCGATGGCGCGGTTCTCCCCATTCTGCATTTGAACGGTTACAAAATCGCAAATCCGACCGTCCTGGGACGAATGAATGACGCGGAGTTGACTCAGCTCTTCGTTGGCTACGGTTACAAACCGCATTTTGTCGAGGGACGTGAGCCGGAAACGATGCACCAGCTCATGGCCCACACGCTCGACACAGTCGTCGAAGAGATCCACGCGATTCAAAACGCTGCGCGAGCGGGCGGCTCCGCGGGTCTGTCCCAGTGGCCCATGATTGTCTTGCGAACACCGAAAGGATGGACGGGGCCAAGGATCGTGGACGGAAAGCCTGTCGAGGACACTTGGCGGGCGCATCAAGTCCCGATTACAGATTTCGCGTCGCACCCCGACCATCTGAAAATCCTCGAAGATTGGATGAAGAGCTACAAGCCCGAGGAGCTCTTCGATGAGAGCGGCAAACTCGTTCCGGAGTTGGCGGACCTTGCACCAAAAGGTGACCGAAGGATGGGTGCGAATCCGCATGCTAACGGCGGATTGTTGCTTAAGGACCTCGCAATGCCGGACTTCCGCAAATACGCTGTACACGTGCCAAAGCCGGGGACGCAATTTGCGGAAGCCACTCGCGTACTGGGCGGATTCTTGCGCGACATCATGAAACTAAATGCCGAATCCAAGAACTTCCGCGTATGGGGCCCCGACGAAACTGCGTCGAACCGCCTGGAAGCGCTGTACGAGGCCACAGACAAAGTCTTCATGGAGCCAATTCTGGCAACGGATGAGCATCTTTCGGTGAATGGCCGCGTGATGGAAGTCCTCAGCGAGCATATGTGCCAGGGCTGGCTGGAAGGTTATCTGCTGACGGGCCGCCATGGCTTCTTCTCCTGTTATGAAGCTTTCATTCATATCGTAGATTCCATGTTCAACCAGCACGCCAAATGGCTCAAAGTGACGCGAAAAATTCCGTGGCGGCGCCCCGTCGCCTCGCTGAATTATCTTCTCACCTCGCATGTGTGGCGCCAGGATCATAATGGTTTCACGCACCAGGATCCCGGTTTCATCGATCACGTCATCAACAAGAAGGCCGATATCGTACGCGTTTATTTGCCCCCTGATGCGAACACTCTGCTTTCCGTCAGTGATCACTGTCTTCGCAGTCGAAATTACGTCAATGTCATCGTCGCCGGTAAGCAACCGGCGCTCCAGTGGCTGGACATGGAATCTGCCATTGAGCACTGCACGACGGGAATCGGGATTTGGGACTGGGCTTGCACTGACCAAGCCACTGAGCCGGATGTCGTTATGGCCTGCGCCGGAGACATTCCGACCCTGGAAACGCTCGCGGCAGTGGACTTGCTTCGCCAACATTTTCCCGACATTAAAATTCGCGTTGTGAATGTCGTCGACCTGATGACCATACAATCTCCAACCGAACATCCGCACGGGCTTTCTGATCGAGACTTCGACTCCATGTTTACGACCGATAAACCGATCATCTTCGCTTATCATGGCTATCCCTGGCTCGTTCATCGGCTGACCTACCGCCGCACGAACCACGACAATCTTCACGTTCGTGGATACAAAGAGGAGGGAACGACGACAACGCCCTTCGACATGACGGTGTTGAATGACCTGGATCGATTTCACCTTGCTGGCGACGTCGTAGACCGCGTTCCCCGTTTGCGACCCATTGGCGCGCATTTCAAGCAGTTCCTTCGCGATAGGCTGATTGAGCACAAGCAATACATCCGTGAACACGGTGACGATCTTCCAGAAATCCGCGATTGGAAGTGGCCCTACTAAGTAATGAGAATTCTGGTCCTCAATTCCGGCTCGAGCAGCCAAAAAACTTGTCTTTACGAGCTGGGATACTCATTGCCAGAACATCCTCCCGCGCCCACTTGGGAGGGCAAAGTTCAATGGGACGGAAATCGGGCCGTAATGGAAGTGCGAAATTCGACAGGAAAAACCCTCAAAGAGGATATCAGTGTTAAATCACGGACCGATGCCACTGGACGCTTGCTGGACGCCTTGCTATCCGGCGAGTCGCACATCTCAAACACGCCACTGGCAATCGAAATCGTGGGTCATCGAATCGTGAACGGTGGCCGCGAATACGAGGAGCCTACGTTCATCACGCCCAAAGTGAAGGCCGCCATAGCGGCGATGTCTGTCTTCGCCCCGCTGCATAACCGCGTCGAGCTCGAAGGAATCGATATTATCGAGAAACGTCTTGGCTCGGTCCGACAAGTCGCAGTTTTCGACACTGGTTTCCACGTTCGATTGCCTGAAGCTGCATTTGTGTACCCGGGGCCATATGAATGGCTCGCGCATGGAATTCGCCGCTACGGTTTTCATGGAATCAATCATGAGTACTGCGCAGAACGGACCGCGCAACTGCTTGGCAGGAATTTGCAATCGCTCAGGCTGGTGACCTGCCATTTGGGAAATGGCTGCTCGTTGGCGGCAATTCAAGGCGGCCGTAGCATCGATACAACGATGGGCTTCACTCCTCTCGAGGGGCTCATGATGGGAACCAGATCCGGTACTGTGGACCCGGGAATCCTCACTTACCTGATGCGCCAAAATCGATTGACAGCCGAAAAAATCGATGAATTGTTGAACACGAAATCGGGACTGCTTGGAATTTCGGGAATCTCGGCGGATATGCGGCAGATCGTGTCCGCGATGAAAAAAGGTCATGCGCGCGCCAAGCTCGCATTTGATATTTTCATACATCGCCTGCGCTCCGGAATCGGCGCGATGATTGCCGCCGTGGGCGGAATAGACGCTTTGGTTTTCAGCGCAGGAATTGGAGAGAATTCGCCGGAAGTACGGGCCGCAGCATGCGGCGACTTTGAATATTTGCACCTTAAACTCGATTCAGAGAAAAATGAACACTCCAGCACAGACCACGAAATCTCCACTGCGGACTCCGCCGTCCGCATCTTAGTTGTCCGCGCTCAGGAAGATTGGGCAATCGCCAGAGATTGTTGGAAGCTTGCGTCGGCTAGAAGTGACACCGCGGCAAGTGCGAATAAGTCATAGCATCGGCACGCCTGGCGTGATCATTTTCTCCCGCACGATGCCGACATGACCGCCCCAGACAACCGCGTCACCTGCCTGAGGCGCGCGCACGCGTGTGAAATTCATGCTGCCGATGTAGAGTTCGCGCGAACTGACGTGCTCGTAGGGAACCTTCTTCCGTCCGCCAGTTGATCAGCCACAAAGTCCATCGACCACACCTGATTCGGCCCCGTTGTATGAAACCGTTCCCGGCTCTGCTCTGCCACCCGACGTCGGCGTTTCCGCCGCTGGTGCAGTGCTAATCCCTCTTCCCGATAGAGCTGTTCTACCACGTATTTGCGTACGTTCCAGCCCTCGCGGTTCAACAGCACGTGGATCTTCCGGTATCCGTATCGCACTCGGGTCTGGGCGATTTCGCGGATGCGCATTCGCAGAGCAGTCCGTGGATCCTTGTGGCCGCGATAGCGGAAGGTCCCGCGATTCAACCGGGCTACCCGACACGCTCGCCGCTCGCTCACCCGGTAACTGTCGTGCAAGTAATCGACCACCTGCCGACGCCTACCCAAACCGAAGCCGCGAAAGACTCTAGCGGACCTAGGCCCGGAAAAGCTTGTTCGGAGTATCTGGGAAGATCAACACAGTGGCAGATTCAAGGATGCTTTGCGCTTAGCTGGCCAGATGAACTACAACAACCAGGAAAAAACTTGGAAGGTCTTTCAAGGAATTGTGCAGGCTGTAGCCTTCGGCGCAATGTAGCCCCAGCTGGAGCAGCCTTGCGTTTAGATAAGATTTACAAGCATCCGTTCCTGCCGTACGGAATTATTGCGGAGGACAGGAATCTTCAGATCGCTTCCACTGTTCTCAGTCGAAGAACCGGTATCGCAGGATGGCCCACAGCGTAACCACGCCGTCGCGCCAGGTGATCTTCTTTCCTTCTTCATATGAACGGCCAGCGTAGGAAATCGGCACTTCGTAGATACGCCAGCGGCCTTTGGCGATCCTTGAAGTCACTTCCGGCTCGAATCCAAATCGATTGGACCGCAAGCGCATGCTCTGAATCACTTCTTTCCGGAAAACTTTGTAGCAGGTCTCCATGTCGCTGATCTTGAGGTTTGTAAGAATGTCGGAGAGCAGCGTCAGGAATTTATTCCCCACGTAATGCCAAAAAAAGTGCACTCGTTGCGGCCCGCCCAGGAACCGTGAGCCGTAGACGACGTCCGCGCGCCCGTCGAGAATCGGCTCGATCAGCTTCGGATATTCGCGCGGGTCGTACTCCAGGTCCGCGTCCTGCACAAGCAGTATGTCTCCAGTCGCTTCCGAAAACCCGCGCCGGAGCGCCGCGCCCTTGCCCTGGTTTTGTTCCTGAAACAGGAATCGGAATTCGCTCAGGCGCAGCCGCGCCTTTCCGTCCAGAATCTCCACGTCTGTTTCACCCGCCTGCTGGCGGCGGTGCATCTCGGAAAGCAATTGCCGCGTGCCGTCGTTCGAGCCGTCATCGACCACGAGGATTTCCCGAGCGAGTCCAACCGCTTGGACGCGGCGCAGGATTTCCTCGATGAAATTCCGTTCGTTGTATGCGGCAATAACCACCGACAGCGTCATTGATTGCTTCGCTTCGGCGTTGTCGTCGTGCTTCGATGCGGCGCCCTGGTGCCGCTGTTCTTCTTGGGCGGTGCGAGAGGGAGACATGGGATTCCGCACCCAGAGATTATCACGGGCCATCGACGGTCACATATAGAAAGCAAGTCTCTTCTTCTCGTTTGCATCTCGGGCTCGTGAAACAGTAAAGTTGACGTGTGAAAACGATGATGAAAGTTCCGTACTTTGATTTGAAGGCGCAATACGCTTCGCTTCGCGAGGAGATTCTAGCCGCCCTCGACCGCGTTTGCACAAACACAGCGTTCAGCCTTGGCGATGAAGTCGCGCAATTCGAGAAGGAGTTCGCGGCGTATTGCGAGGCCAAGCATTGCGTGGCCTTGAATTCCGGGACGAGCGCGCTCCATTTGGCGCTCCTTGCCGCGGGCGTTGGACCGAACGACGAAGTCATCACCAGTCCCAATACGTTTATTGCCACAGCCGAAGCCATCGCCTACACGGGCGCGAAGATTGTCTTTGTCGATATCGATCCGGCGACAGCGAATCTCGACCCACGGCTGGTCGAGCGAGCCATCACGCCGCGAACCAAGGCGATTCTTCCTATCCACTTATATGGCCGGCCGGCGGACATGGATGCGCTCAAACAGATTGCGCTGCCGCGCAAGCTGGCGCTGATCGAAGATGCTTGCCAGGCACATGGAGCGCGCTACCGCGGCCGCCGCGTCGGCGCGATCGGCGATTCCGGCGCATTCAGTTTCTATCCATCGAAGAATCTCGGCGCTTATGGCGAAGCCGGCGCGCTGGTCACCAACGACGATCGGATTGCAGAGTATTGCCGTGCCGCGCGAAGCCACGGCGAGTCTCGCCGCTACTTCCACGATTTCATCGGGTATAACTACCGCATGGAGGGATTCCAGGGCGCTGTCTTGCGCGTGAAGCTGCGGCATCTGGACGAATGGTCAGCGAAGCGCAAGGCGCTCGCTGCGCGTTACCGCCAGCGCCTCGGTGGAGCGCGGATTGATTTGCCCCAGGATGATTCGCGGGATGAATGCGCTTACCATCTTTTCATCGTGTACGTTGAGAATCGCGACTCCGTGAAGCAGCAACTCGAAGAGCACGGAATCGGCGCCGCAATTCATTATCCGCGGCCGCTGCACCTTCAGAAAGCGCTCGCCAGCCTGGGCCATCACGCCGGCGATTTCCCGGTTACGGAGCGCGCTTGCGACCGCACGTTGGCGTTGCCATTTTTCCCGGAGATGTCCGAGGAGCAGGTCGATTACGTTGCAGAGTCGCTCGCGGAGATCGCGGGCGAACGAAAGTAGCCCGGCGGACAATCGCAATCGGCGCGGAAACTACTTTGCCGATCTCATGCCGACGCTCGATGCTCGCGAGGATTGTTCTCCAGCACCGTTGGCCGCGGCGAGTCCGGCGATTCCGTGATTGCGCCGAGCAATTTCTCCTTCACCGCTCGCGCCATTCCATCGAATACATCGAAGCACGCCTTCCGCATCGCTTCTTCCGCGGTGTGCACGAGGAAATCGATTCGGTTCCGGCCAATGTCATCGAGTTGCTGGAAGCACGAATTCAATTGAGAATCGGAGGCGGCGCGCAAACGCCCTTCGAAATTGTTGTACGCGGCTTCGCCCAAGGACTTGTGTTTCTCAGTCCATTCCGCAAGTTTCCCTTCGCCACGCTGCTGCAGCGTTTCCAGTGCCGCCTCCGTTTGAGCCGCAAGGCGCTGGCTCGATTGCACCAGGCTCACCCCTGTCTGGGCGGAAATTCTTTGCTGGAAATCGTCAAAGGCAGTCTCCGCATGCGCTTCCAGGCTCTGCGTCAGCTGTTGCGTTGCTGCAACCGCGCGCGCACGGCCTTCCTCGGCCTGGGCGTCGAGACTCGCGGAAAAACCCTCCAGGGCGTTTGAGGATGCCTGCTGCAACACCTGCGCAAAGTCTGCGGCCGCCGCCGTGGCTTCCCGCGCGAATTCGCCTTTCGCCGATTTGAGATGCTCTTCGGCTGACTGCGCAAATTCACTCTTTGCAGAGTCCAGACGTTCCGCAAGTTGCGTAGCCGCCGTCTGTAACTTGCCCTCGACCGTCTGGTCGAGCGTGGCTGATGCATGTTGCAAAGCCTGCGCGCCATTCGCTGCGAACTCCGCGTTCCATTTCGCCAGCGTTTCCTTGCCTGCGCCGTCAAGACTTCCCCGAAGTTCGCTAAGCACTTCGGACATGCGCGCAGCGGCCTCTCTTTGAACCTGCTCTCCCACTTGCCGCAGCCGCTCGCGATGAATGCGGAGAATTTCCTCGGCCTGCTGTTCGCGAGCCGAGAGTTGGCGGACCGCATCGGCCGCGCGCTCCAGTTGCGGTGAAATTTTTACGTTGAGTTCCTCGATCGTCTGCGCCACGACTCGCTGGCTCGCTTGTCCCAATAAATTTTCAGTCCGAGCCATAATTTGGCCTTGCAACTCGGCCCCCTGGCGCTCCATTTCCGATGTCCTCGTTGCGACGCTGCTCTCCAGCCGTTGCCGCAATTCATTGAAACTATCGTGACTCGCGGCTTCGAGCTGTCTCGAGTAGTCGGAGAAATGAGCGGCTTCCTGCTGGATCTGAGTCAGCGATGTTTTTGCCTGTCCGATTTCCTGTTCGATCGCCGCCTTCATTTCCTCGAGCGCCGCTCGCGCGGCTTCCGTGCTGAGCCCTGATTCTTCTTGCAACTCGGCGACACGCGAGGCGAGCCTGTGCTCGGCGGTTTGAACCATTTGCTGCGAAGTCTCCGTCAAGCGTCCAGCCAGCTTCTGCGCGGCGCTATCCAGCGACGATTCCAGAAGTTCGATCCACTGGGCGCGAGTTTGTTCTACCTCCGATTGCAACTGCTCCCGCATCCCTTCTGTCATCGCGGAGGTCTGCGCGGGCGTCCGCTCCACATCTGGCTTGGTTGCTTGAACTGAAGCGAGCTCCTGGCGAAGCGCTTCCAATTGCCGCTTCAATTTTTCATCTATTCGCTGCTCGGCTTGAACGGTCACCTCTTCGGAAGCCATGCGGGACTCTTCGCGCAGTCTTTCCGCTCTCCGCTCCCAATCCATCAACGCGGCCTGCGTTCGTTCGATCGTGCTTTCCCACGTCGTACTGAGATTTTCATGCACTTCCTGCTTCACGCGGGAGATCTGCGCCGCCAGTTGTTGACTCAGCTCCGTCGAGATCTGATCTTTCGCGTCCGCCTGCCCTTTTTCGAATTCCACCCGCCACTTTTCGTAGAAAGCCTGCGCCGTGGTTTTTTGTTCCGCGTGGAACTCAGTGGCGCGGTCCTTCACCAGCCGTTCCGCCACGGCTCGCGCTTCCTCGATCGCTCTCTGCGATTGAGTGTGGAACTGGCTTCGCAATTCGTCGAAGAGCGGGCTGTCGGAGATATTTACTTCGCCGGCGGGCTTGGCGGTTTGTGAGGAAGCGCCCGCCAAGGCGTTAAACGCACTTTCCAGGTAGGATTCCAAGGAGGCATCGTTTTCCTGAGCCGTGGCGAGGAGCAGAGCCTGGTCCGTCGCGACAGTGGATTTTATTTCCCGTTTATTCTGCATCTCCAGGGCATCGCCGCCGGCGGTCCAGTCTTTGGGGGGAAATGAAACGCCCCAAATGTTGCCGCCGGTTTCCATTTCCGCGCCAACCTGAAACAAATCGCGCAGTGTCCGCGGCCGCTGAATCCAGGCAACGCGCACTCGCGCGCAGTATGGCCCGCGCTGTCCATATCCCGACGGAATCTCCAGCGTGACCCACGTATTCTTGGGGAGGTGATGCTTCGATGCGTAACGGCAGCCGTGAAAGCTCACGCTCTGCGTCGCGGTGCGTTCTTCAAATGGCTGTCCGAGCAAATCCACGCCGCGGACAATTAGCGGCAACGCCTGATCAATGCGCGTGCTTCGGCGCCGCTGCTCTCCCAAGTAAGTCGATGCTGCCTGTGCCACGTCCGCCTCCCGTTGATGCAACTGAATTGTGCAAAGCATAGCACTGTCGAGGCGCGCGGTCGAGCGGCGGGGAATTCCGGGAGGATTTAGGTGGATTGCGGATTCTTACAGGAGTGTTGCAAGAACAAGGCGGCGCGATCTCTAGCGCCGCCCATTCGCTAAACCGTGCTACTTACGGCTTTTTCTTTTTCTCGGTTACCGTTGTCGGAGCGGCAGTGCCCTTTAGCTGATTGATGCTATCGAGGCTCGCCTTCGCCTCTGCCGCGTGCGGCCCATTGGGGTCGAGCTTCAAGCATTTTTGGTATGCCTCGGCCGTGCCAGGAGGAATGACGTAAATCTCCTTGGTGCCTTCCTTTTTCATGCTGACCTCGTTCATCAAGCTATTGCCCAGGAGATACCATGTAAGCGCATCATTCGGATCCAACTCCGATGCTTTTTGGAGCGGTGCAACCGCATCCACCATTTTCCCCGCGTTCGTCAGCACGATTCCCATATTCTTGTAACAATTGGCTGCCGCCGCCTTGTTCGTGGGATCGACTGCACCAGCTTTGTCGCACGCCGCGTCGGCATCCGCCATTTTTCCTTCATGCGCGAGATCCGTTCCTAATTGCGCGTAAGCCGCCGGATCAGGCTTCAGCGCGACAGTTTTCTGCAGGGCGTCCACGGCCTTGTCATATTGGCCCGCTCCATCGTAGGCTAGTCCGAGGTTGCCTAGAATTGTGCTCATGTTCGGGTCATTATCGGGCGCGTTCTGCTGCGCCTGTTCGAATTCCGAAACTGCGGTCTGATAGTCCGTACTCAATTTCGTCTGCAGCGCGCCTCTTTGATCCGCCGGAGTGGTTCGCAACTGTTGTTTCACCGCGCCGGCATCATCCATGGCGGCTCGGCCGGCCTTGAAGTGGTTCGCCATGTCGGTTACTTTGGCGTTCTTCTCCGCGGCTTTCTTTGCGGCGTTCACGTCGTAGCCGGTCTTCGCCGCAATGTCCTTGAAATTTACGTTCATAATCGCGCCCACGTCGGCCATGCTTCCATTGATCTGCAGTGTCTCCGTGTAATCGACATTATCCTTTTTGAAATTGATGTCGTATGTTCCAACCGCCAGGCCGTTTTGCTTGAACTTCCCGTCCTTGTCCGTCGTCACCGTGTACTTCGTTCCGTTCCCCTTGTTCGTTATCGTGATCACCACGTCCGGATACGGTTTCGCGTCGAAATCCAAAACGGTGCCGGAAAGCCGCGTCAACTGCTGCGCCGATGCCACCGGCGCCAGCATGGAAACCGCGGCCATCAGCAGCGCCAGAAGTCCCAGCCTTGGAAGTAATGTCTTCATGAGAACTCCTCCTACCTTGGATGTCCTGCCCCATTATCGCGCAACTGGTGTCCGGTACGCGATGGGGTCCGGTAATTTTGCTTCCGCAAACGCTCGCAGGCGCAGGCGGCAACTATCGCATACTCCGCATGCTTCGTCCTCGGCCTGATAACATGACCACGTCCGACCAAGCGGGGCGCCAAGCTCCATGCCTTTGCGCACGATTTCGCTCTTCCGCATGTGAATCACCGGCGTCACGATTTCAATCTGTGTTTGCGGCTTCGTTCCCACGCGCACCACTTCGGAAAAGGCGGCGTAATACTCGGGCCGGCAATCCGGATAGCCGGAGCTATCCTCCCAGACGGCGCCGATGAATATCGCGCTTGCTCCAATTACTTCTGCCCAGCTTACCGCCGCAGCCAGAAAATGTGCATTGCGGAACGGCACATACGTGACCGGAATCGCCGAACTTTCAGGCAGATTCTCAGGCACTGCGATATCCCTATCGGTCAGCGCAGAGCCTCCGATCTCCTGCAGTGCGTCGAGCCGCACGACGAGCCTGTCATACACCTGGACGCGATAAAAATCGGCAATCTCCTCGAATGCCCGCCGTTCCCGAACCTCGGTGCGCTGCCCATAGCTCGCATGCAACAGCGCCAGTGAATGCGTTTGATTCGCGATGGCCGCCGCGACGCAGGAATCCATTCCTCCGCTGAGCAGTACCACCGCCTTCGGTTTTTCCATCGCCGCCATTCTAGTCTTTGAGGATCCATTCTGGATCCGGAAGCGGAATATTACACGCCATGCATCGCCGGATCCCAGATAAACTTATGCAATTGCAATCCCAGCCGCACCGGGAGATTGTCCGCCAGAATCCACTCCGCCAGCGCGCGCGCATCCATCGCTGGCCATGTGCCTTCCGGATCCGCGAACACAGGCGAAAAAAGAATCTCGTGAACTCGTTCCGCCAGCCCATGCTCGGCCAAAAATTGTCGTGCGAACTTATAGTCCCTTCGGCTGGCGATGACAAACTTTACTTCGTCCTTTTGCTCCAGCGCTTCCAGATTCGCAAGACGAAACGTTCCAAACTCGCCTGAGTCGGGGCATTTCACGTCCACAATTTTCACCACCTCGCGTGGCAGCGTGCTCACATCTTTTTCGCCGCTCGTCTCGATCAGCACCGTATAGCCTTCGCCGAGGAGCCGCCGCGCCAACTCCGGCGTTTCCGGCTGTAACAGCGGCTCTCCACCCGTGATCTCGATCAGCCGAACTTCGCCCGCCGCGCCGTTCCGTGCTTTCGACAATTCTCTTACGCGGCTCAGCACTTCATCGAGACTGTGCTTCGTCCCACCGTGAAACGCGTACGCTGTGTCGCACCACTTGCAGCGCAGATTGCAACCGGTCAGCCGTACGAAAATGCACGGCAAGCCGGCATAGCTGCTTTCGCCTTGAATCGATTTGAAGATCTCAGTGATAAACATGAATACGATTTCCGCAGCGCCTCAGCGTCCCGCCTCGCGCGCCGCTTTTCGCCGCAGATACATCACCCCGCCGATGGACACCGCCAATTCAACGATGATGATGATCACGGCCGCCATTAATCCGTAACCATAATACAGCCAGAAAAAAGACACCGCGAAGGCGGGCACGGCGATGATGATGAACGCGCGATTCACAATCCGTCCTCGCCGGTCACGGCCGGAACGTCGCCGCGCTCGTATCCGTCTCCCAGACGGTCACGCTCGATATGCTCGCCCCGTCTGGAGACGCGTGCATTTGCTTCGAAGTTTCGTCGTAGATGTGCCGCGCGATATTCTCGGCGGAAGGATTCAGCTTGTCGAACGGCGCGAAATCGTTCAGGTTTTTGTGGTCCAGCGAACGAATCACATTCTGAATGATCTGTTTCAAGTGGACAAAATCATAAAGCAGTCCCGTCGAATCCAGTTCCTTGCCCGCCAGCGTGATGCGCACGCGATAATTATGCCCGTGCTGGTTTTCGCACTTGCCCTTGTATCCGCGCAGGAAATGGCCTGCGGCAAAGCCCTCGTCCACGCTAATCTCGTACATTCGATTCCGGCCGGTTCCTGCGCCCGATGCAAATCGTCCCGCGCACGCCAGGCCTCTTCAGAGGCCCTCTGTGAAGCGCGCCACTTCGGCGAGGTCATGCGTAAGGGTGTATTCGGGCAGCGACTCCAGGAAAATTCTACCATACTGCATGCGCTCGATGCGGTTGTCGAGAATCACCAGCACGCCGCGATCGCTGCGCGACCGAATCAGCCGCCCGAAGCCCTGCTTCAGCGAAAGCACGGCTTTGGGCACCTGATATTCCGCGAACGGGTTCTGGCCGTCTTCCTGGAGCGCCTTCACGCGCGCGGCGACGATCGGGTCGGACGGCACGGCGAATGGCAGCCGGTCAATGATCACGCACGAAAGCTGTGAGCCCGGCACATCCACGCCCTGCCAGAAACTCGCCGTGGCCAGCAGCACGGCCCCCGGCGTCGCCTTGAAGCGGTCGAGCAGCGCCGTGCGCGGCGCCGTCCCCTGCAAAAGAATCGGAAACGGAATCATCCCCGTGAGCCGCTCGTTGATTTCCCGCATCTGCGCGTAGCTCGTGAATAGGCAAAACGCCCGCCCGCGCGTCACCTTCAGAATCTGCGCAATCTCTTCCGCCGCGCGCGCCGAAAAATTTGCGTGGCGCACGTCCGGCAACGCTTTCGGAATGTATAGCTGCGCCTGGCTCTTGTAGTCGAACTCCGGCGGCAGCACTTCCTCGCGCGACGCGGCAATCCCCAGCCGGCGCTTCACGTAATCGAACCGGCCTCCGACCGCCAGCGTCGCGGACGTCAGCACGATCGTGTCGAACTGCTCGAAGAGTTTTTCGCGGAGAATGTTGCTCACGTCGATCGGCGTCGCCACCAGATAAACGCCTTTTCCTCGCCGCTCGTACCAGTAGACGTATCCCTTTTCCTCGCTTTCCAGCAGGAACGCCAGCTCCCGCCGCAATTCCGCAGCGCGACGCGCAACGTTCATCACTTCTTCCGGCTTGGAGCTGAGCGCCGCGAGCTCCGTCTCCAGGCGTTTCAACGCCGCTGCCAGCCCGTCGTATGCCTCGCGGCTTTGATCGAGAAACGCCGCGCGCTCGGCTTGCTCGAAGGGAAAGCGGCCTTCGCGTTCCGGAAACCTCTCGAAAAACGCATGCGCGCGCTCGCGCACTTGCGCCAGCGGCCGCCGCGTCGCCGTCGTGGCGGCGTTGACCATGCGCAATGTCTGTTCTCCGTCGCGAACCAGATCGTCGAACTTGTAGCTCGAAATCTCCCTCCCGAAATAATCGCTCGCCACATCCTCGATTTCATGCGCTTCGTCGAAAATCACCGCCGCGTATTCCGGCAGAATCGAGCCGAAATCGTCCTGCCGCAGCGCCAGATCCGCAAAAAACAAATGATGGTTCACGATGACCACGTCCGCTTCTTGCGCCCGCTGTCGCATCGCCGTCAGGAAGCATTGTTGAAACTGCGGGCACTTCTGTCCGGTGCATGTTTCCTTGCGCGCGTCGATTCGGTTCCACAGCTCCGCGTCGTCCGGCAGAAAATTCAGCTCCGCGCGGTCGCCCGTCTCCGTCAGTTTTTCCCAGTCGCGAATTTGCGCGAACCAGTCGACTTCGTCCATCCCGCGCAGCACCGGCTGATGCGCCATCAAATGAACTTTCTC
>JBARCY010000402.1:0-3191 GCA_049794595.1 Candidatus Acidiferrum sp. | reverse complement strand
GTGCAGCCGGAGCCCCAGCGAATTTGCTCATCGTAAACGCCGGCCTTGCGCGTGACGTCGGTAAACGTACCGTCGCCATTGTTGTGAAACAGGATGTTGTGTCCCCAGAAGCAGCAGAAGAGATCGTCCCAGCCGTCGTTGTCGTAGTCGCCGACGCAGACGCCGGTCTGCCAGCCCGTGCGCGCGAGGCCTGATTTTTCGGTGACATCCGTAAACGTTCCGTCGCGATTGTTTTTATACAAATGGGAAGTCGGCGCTTTTCCTGCTGGCCATTCGGTGTTGAAACGCGTTCCGTTGGTCAAATAAATATCCAGCCAACCATCGTTGTCGTAATCGAAGAAAGCGAGCCCGCTTCCTTTCGCCTCAATGATGTACTGTTTGCGATCGACACCGCCCCAAACATTTGGAGAATTGAGGCCGGCCTCTTTGGCTACGTCAACAAAGACGACGGGTGAGGCCGCAAGAGTCGATGGAACACCAGGGTTTGGTGTCAGTGAATGCGGGGCAGGCGCCGCATCGAGCAGCAGGGAGCGTTTCCATTTCCAGAGGGGACTTGTGAGCGCGTCCAGCAATGCGCCGCCAAAAAGAACCGAGGAGGAACCGAGGAAATTCCGTCGCCGGAGATTCATGGGCGATGACTGATCCAGACTTCAGAACGCTTCGTCGCAATACGCGGACGAACGGCGTGGAAATTAATCCGCATATTTGCTGCACACGCTCTCGTCATCGAGCCGCCGCCTTTGGCGTGATTTTAGGAAACGATCGGGCCACAATTCCCGTGCCTTCTTTTACCGCGATAATTCGATCGACAGGTACGTCCGTCAATTTGTCCACCTGACCGCTCGGCCAAGTAATCTCCAGCGATTCGATTTTAGAGCGTTTTCCAAGGCCAAAGAAAATCCGTGGGTCGCTCGCCGACATATAGCCCATGCCACCTTTGGCCTGCTGTACATGCACGAACCCTTCGGAAGTTAACTTCAGCAAAGCACCAATCCCATCGCGATTCGAACGCGTTCCAATGAGCAGAATCTCCAGCCAGTGATTTGCGTTGCCCCCATCGTTGCGCAAGAGCTCCGGATAATCGCCGCGGTTGTTGATGGCGATGTCGATGTCCCCGTTGTTTTCGTAGTCGGCGGTCGCAATACCTCGGCCGGCGATGGGGCGCGCGAAATCCGCGCCGAGCGAACTCGATACGTTTTCGAACTGGCCCTTTCCTAAATTCCGGAACATCAGCAGCGGCTCCTTGTAGGCCACCTCGGCGTGATAGAGCTGCACATTGTCCAACATTGCGCCATTCAATTGGACGATATCTTCCCAGCCGTCGTTATCGTAATCCAGGAATTTCATGGAGACGCCGCTGAAAAGCATGGCCTTATTTCCGAGTCCAGAGCGGTAGGTATAGTCGTCAAACGTGCCGTCGTGATTGTTGTGGTAAAGACGATTCAATTCGAAATCCAGATGAGTGACATAGATGTCCAGCCAGCCGTCGCCGTCCACATCCGCGGCGTCGATACCCATTCCTGCCTCGTAACGACCATCTTCGCTTGCCGCCATGCCGGAAACGAGCGAAACATCCTGAAAAGTTCCGTCGTGCTTGTTCAGAAAAAGAAAGTTCGGCCACGTGTCGTTGGCGATGGCGATGTCCGGCCAGCCGTCGTTGTTGAAATCAGCCAGTACCACACCCATGCCTTTCGATTCGGGCTTGCCTACACCGGATGCTTCGCTCAAGTCGGTGAATGTCCCGTCGTGATTGTTGTGGTAGAGCTTGGTCTTCTCTCCGTGGTAGTTGTTGGGATTGCAATAGGAGCGATAGCCGGGGCGGCGGTCTCCGCACCACAGATTATTCTTGGGGGACCAGTCGATGTAATTCGTGACCACCAGATCGAGCCAGCCGTCCTTGTCGTAGTCAAACCATCCCGCGCTGGTAGACCAGTTGCCCTCATCGGCGACTCCCGCTTTCGCAGTCACATCCGTGAACGTGCCATCCCCATTGTTGTGGTAAAGAATCGCGCGGCCATAGCCGGTCACGTAAAGATCGGGGTAGCCGTCATTGTCGTAGTCGCCGACGGCAACGCCCTGGCCGTAATGCCCAATGCCTCCGACGCCGGCTTTATCCGTAACGTCGGTAAACGTCCCGTCGCCGTTGTTGCGATAGAGCGCGGAACGCAGCGTATGGGCAGGTTTGTAAGCATCCGTCGCGGCCGACTGCACGAAGAAAAGGTCCATCAAGCCGTCCTGGTTGTAATCGAGCCAGCCGACGCCGGTGCCCATGGTTTCCAAATAATATTTTTCATCGGTTTGCGTGGAGTCCTGGAGAAACGTGATTCCGGCTTGTTTGCGAACGTCTGTGAAGCGGACGGTGATCGCCGGAGCTTGTGGTTTAGCAGTTTGCTCAGCGAAAACCCTAGGATGGCGAAAGAATCCTGCGACCGCGCTCAACACCAGAATTGCGCCGCAGATAATTATGAGGAACCGTCGCGTGCCTGACTCCGGTTTTTGGCCCATTCCAAGCTTATCTCGACGGCGTTGATCCCATGCACGGGAAGCAGTTGCCCCCAAAAAGTTTCGATTGCAGGAGCGCTTCACGCATTCTAGCCCCCGGCTTCCAAGCGTTCAACCGCAAGTTACAGCGGAGGATATCAAAGCGTTCGGTCCGCGAGCGAGAGCGCCAGCTGAAGCAACTGCGCCCGGGCAGCCATCGGCATCGGTTCGTTTATGGTCGAGGGCACATCCGGCGCTCGAGACAACGCTTCTTCGATGCGATTGATGTCCAAGCCGCCGGCGGCGTTGCTGCCTTTGAAGCGATCCAGCACTTCGCGAGCCTTCGCGATTTCGCCGGTTTGAAAATAAAAAACGCCCAGGGTCGAATAACTTCCGGACCATTCGGGCAACAGGTTCACCGCCCGCTCGAAGTCCTGTTCCGCCTGCGGAGTCTTGCCTTCGAGCACGGAGACAATTCCCAATCCCCAAAAGATTTTTCCGGAGCTGGGAATGCGCGCTAGTCCTTTCTCCAAAGTCTCTTCGGCGCCAGTCACATTGTTTTCGCGCAACTCGACTAGAGCAAGTGAGAGGTAATACTGATCGTTATCCGGATTTCGGCTGATCGCGTCGCTGAAAATCGCCGAAGCATCGGCAGTATCGCCGAGATGCGATTGAATGTCGCCAAGCAAAGAAAGGAAGGCGCCATCTTG
>JBARCY010000401.1:0-3113 GCA_049794595.1 Candidatus Acidiferrum sp. | reverse complement strand
GCCGCGCGGGTCGATCCCATGGTGGCGCTGCGTTATGAGTGAACTTTTTCTGCAAGGCGAACGGCGATCGATTCTGCAGGAGTTGAAACATCCATGAGGCATATTCGCGCGTGGCTGGTGCGCTTACGCGGCTTGTTCAACAAGGGTATCCGCGACCGGGAGTTTTCCGAGGAGGTGGAGAGCCACCTCCAACTCCACATTGACGACAATTTGCGCGCCGGCATGACGCTGCAGGAAGCGCGCCGCCAAGCACTGATCAGGCTCGGCGGCCTTGAACAGACCAAAGAAGCATATCGAGATCGAAAGGGCTTGCCCGTGGTCGAAACGTTTCTCCACGATCTTCGGTTCGCGGCGCGCATGTTGCGAAAGAATCCCGGCGTCACCGCTATCGTCGTGCTGACTCTTGCTCTCGGTGTCGGCGCCAACACGGCAATTTTTGGCGTAGTGAATAGTTTCCTCTTCCAGCCTTTGCCTGTGCCCAACCCGAAACAAATGGTAGCGCTGGTCATCCAGAGCGGCGATTCTCTCGGAGCGCTTGGCTTTTCGTATCCTCAATTCGTGGAGTTTCGCAAGGAGACGGAATCGTTCTGCAACGTCTTCGGCCAGGCGCTGGGCCGCATAAGCTTCACCGCCGAAGGCCGCACCGATACGTTGGCTGTCAGCGGAGTGAGTGGCAACTATTTTTCCGGTCTGGGTCTCAAGCCCACTCTGGGCCGGCTTGTCCTTCCGGGCGAAGGCGAGCACCCCGGCGAGCCAGCGATTGTCGTTCTCAGCTATTCCTTCTGGCAAAGAAGATTCGGCGGCGATCCCGGGATTATCGGCAAGCAAGTGCGTGCCAACGGGAAACCGGCAACGATTGTCGGCGTGGCCCCCGCGGACTTCCACGGACAATTCTCCGGTTTTGATTTGGACGCCTTCTTACCGCTGAGCACGGTGTATCCCGACCAGTCTGGCGTCAATCTTTGGAATAGCCGGTCCATTCACATGCTGCTATCTCTCGGTAGGCTCAAACCGGGCGTGAACATCGCGCAAGCGCAGAGCAGATTCGACGTCATCTCGCGCCGGCTCGCCGCGCAATA
Organism: Candidatus Acidiferrum sp.; assembly: GCA_049794595.1. Taxonomy (GTDB): domain Bacteria; phylum Acidobacteriota; class Terriglobia; order Acidiferrales; family UBA7541; genus Acidiferrum. Next base: position 2,034 of record JBARCY010000401.1, on the reverse strand, counting down.
TCCGGCAACAGACAAGGACATTAGCGTGCGCGTGATGGACGAGCGCCTCTCGCGACCAATCCCCTACGCTAACAATGCATTCATTATGTTTTCGGGATTGTTTCTAATCTTGGGCGCGCTCGTTCTCCTGCTCGCCTGCACGAACATCGCGAACATTCTGATGGCTCGCGCCTCCGTCCGCCAGCGCGAGATGGCCATCCGCGCGGCTCTCGGCGGCGCGCGTTCCCGCCTGGTCCGGCAAATGCTCACGGAAACAATTCTTACCGCGATGCTTGGCGGAGTGGCTGGCGTGATGCTCGGCGCGTGGCTGGGCCGACTCATTAGCTCTATCCATATTTCTGGACTTCCCATACGGATTGGCTTCGGGTTTGATTGGAGACTTTTTGCTTACGCGCTGGCTGTAGTCCTATTCACTGCCGTATTCGCCGGGCTGGCGCCCGCTCTTCGCGCCACTCGCGCCGATGTCAACGTTGTGTTACATCAAGGCGGCCGCGCAGACGCCTCCGGCACCGCGCGTCACAAGGTGCGCGGCGATCTGATGGCCGCGCAAGTCGCCTGCTCCTTGATGTTGTTGATTGTCGCTGGACTTTTCGTGCGCAGCCTGCAAGCCGTCGAGCACATGGATTTGGGTTTCGATCCCGATCAGCTTCTGAACGTCGCGCTTGATCCTTCCATCAACAACTACACGGAAACGCAAATCAAGGAATTTTATCGCGCCCTCGAAACAAAAATACGCGCGCATCCAGGGGTGCAATCCGTGAGCTTGGCCTCTTCGGTGCCCATCGGATATATCCGTGGCAAGCAACCAGTGTACCTAGAAGGCCGCCCAGTACCTCCCGGCCAGCAAGCGCCGGAGATTTTCTTCAACAGCGTGGACTCGCCTTATTTTGAAACGCTGCGGATTCCGATTCTCCTCGGCCGGGCATTCCATGACAACGACGCTGAAACTTCTCCGAAGGTCGCGATCGTCAACGAAACGATGGCCAAACATTTCTGGCCCGGCGAAAACCCTATCGGCAAACGCTTCAGCTTGGTCGGCGATGCCGGCCCCTTTGTCGAAATCGTCGGCGTCGCGCACAACGGCAAATACCGCACTCTCGCTGAGGATCCGCAACCTTATTTCTATCTTCCGCTCACGCAGGACTTCACGCCGCAACTTGTGCTACAAATTCGTTCCTCGTTGGCCCCCGATTCGCTCGTGCCTCAAGTCCAGCGCGAAATCCTTGCCCTCGATGCCAATGCCCCAATCGTGGAAATCCAAACCATGAAAGAAACGCTCAGCGGCGCGTTGGGCTATTTTATTTTCCGCCTCGGGGCTTCGCTGGCCACCGCCATGGGGCTGCTCGGATTGCTTCTGGCCGTCGTGGGAGTCTACGGCGTCGTCTCCTACGCGGCTACGCAGCGCACGCAAGAGCTCGGCATCCGCACGGCGCTCGGCGCAAGCCCACGCCAGATCCTTGGGCTTCTTCTCAAACAAGGCGCGCGGCTCATTGGCGCAGGTTTGTTTGTCGGCCTCGCGGGCGCCCGGGCGCTTACACGCGCTATGTCCAGCATGCTGGTGGGCGTCAGCCCCAGCGATCCGTTCACCTATCTCTCGGTAGCAGCTCTGCTGTCTTTCATTACGTTGCTTGCGTGCTGGATTCCGGCCAGGCGCGCTCTGCGCGTCGATCCCATGGTGGCACTTCGCTACGAATAAGTTCTGGACGACTTTCCGTTGGGATGAGAAATTATTCGCAGAAGAGGCCCTATGCGAGTGCAGGCCACTCTCAACATTCTGTTTGAAGATTTCCGCATTGGAGCGCGAACGCTGCGCAAGAATCCAGGATTCAGTTGCGTCGCGATTGCCACGCTGGCGCTCGTGATCGGCGCCAACACCGCCATCTTCAGCGCCTTCTACGGCCTCGTCTTCCGCCACCTTCCCTATAAAAATCCCGATCACCTCGTGATGTTGTGGAGGTCCAATCGAAGAACAGGCCTGCAACACTCCAGACTGTGGTGGTCGCGAAATTTCACGAAGAACCAAACAAAAAGCTT
>JBARCY010000400.1:0-3007 GCA_049794595.1 Candidatus Acidiferrum sp. | reverse complement strand
TTTCTGTGGCGTGTGGACTTGCGTTTGGCCTAGCTCCCGCACTGCAAGTGTCGGGCCGGAAACTATCTGAAACCCTGAAAGGTTCTGGTACGCTGCCTTTTTTCACTGCGGAAAAAGGCCGTCGCAGCCGCTACGGAAGCGGTCTGATCATCTCGGAGGTTGCGCTCTCCGTCGCTCTTCTATTTGGCTCCGTGTTGATGATCCGCAGCTTCGTCAAACTCATTTCGGTGCCCCTCGGCCTCCGGACGGACCACATCCTCACGATGTTCGTTCAGCTTGATCCCAGCACGTGCAAAGAGGGGCCGCAGTGCAACGAAGCATTCAAGCAGATGCTGGCCGGCATTCGCTCGCTTCCCGGCGTGCAGAGTGCCGCGGGTGCAAATTACCCTCCGCTCGAAGGGGGCGGTATTACCATCCCGGTTTCTGTCGAAGGCCAAACGGCTACCGCTCCTGGACAGCCAAGTCCTTCAGCGAAAGACATTCAAGTTGATCCGTCTTATTTTTCTGTACTCGGCATTCGCTTGCTGGGTGGCCGCTATTTCACCTCCGCCGACTCTCAAGGTGCTCCAGCTGTCGGCATCGTGAACCAAGCATTCGCAAAGGAATTCTTCTCCGGAAATGCTCTCGGGAAACACCTCCTGAACGGGTGGGACAAGAAAAAGAATCCTGTGTGGTTGACTATTGTGGGATTGGTGAGAGATGCGCGCGACGAGTATCCTTGGAAACCGCCTGATCCGGAACTGTATCATCCTTTCGCTCAGACAAACTCATTCCCTTCAGGCTGTTTATTCGTTCGCACGGCGATGAATCCGGACGCTCTGATTTCTGCAATCCGCGAGCAAGTTTGGGTGGTCAGCAAGAATGCTTCCATCACAGACATGCACACGATGGAGCAGATTGTTTCTAAGTCTGTTGCCGAACCGAGGTTTCAAACTTTTCTCCTCGCATCGTTCGGTGGCCTTGGTCTGATTCTTGCCGTCGTTGGTATCTATGGCGTAATTTCGTATTCCGTAGGTCAGCGGACACATGAGATGGGCGTGCGCATGGCTCTCGGTGCAGGACCAAAACACATCCTGCGTCTCGTGGTCGGGAATGTGATGCTCCTGACTCTCGCCGGAATCGGAATAGGCCTTGCAGCCTCAATGGCGCTCATGCGCTACTTGCGCTCTCTTCTGTTTGAGGTCAAGTCGTCTGACCCAGTTACGTTTGCTTGCGTCGTAATGTTGTTCGTAGTTGTCGCACTCGCGGCAAGCTACATCCCCGCGCGGCGAGCGATGAGGATCGAGCCAATGGAGGCATTACGGTACGAATAAATCATGGTTCTTCGAACCACAACGAACCATGAAATCCAGTTGACCGAAATCTGTGCTGCTAATCCTCATCTATGTTTACTTGTGTGTCTCTTCTTACCTAGTTCCTTCTTAGACTCGGCATTCGGGGTCCGGCGGTATCTTTCAGAACGGCTTTCCATTTTTCGGACTGCTTCTCTGTGGCTCTTGAGGCCACAGGGACAAAGATCATCCAAAAACTCGGCGAAGCCTACACGGGTCTGACCTTCCAAGCCTGCTGCTATTGCAACTTGTTTCAGATCCCTGTGGAGAATGCTGACTCTCGGCATAGACAGTATCTCGGGACCGAAAAAACTAACCGTATAAGCTGCTTCCATGGCACGTAATATTCCCTGGAACATCTTCCATGGTCTGTCCTGATTGTTGGGGCTCATTTGTGCCGCTACGCGAATGGCATCATCAAAACTGCCGCTGTGTTGATCCTCCCAGATGCTTCGAACAAAACGTTCCGGTACAAGCTCCGATAACGTTCTCGGAGTTCGCGCGATAAGAAGGCGCTTTCGCCGTTGTTTCACAGGGTGTTTCCCGGACGCATGTCGCGACAGTTCTCCGCGTAGGTAGGCGAGTAGATAGGACGTGTCCATCGGGTAGCTCTTGTCCTTCCGATCACGTTCCCAGGCATCCTTGAGCGGTTCTTTGGTTTTCCAGAGCAATTCTTCGACTTCTCTCGACTGGATCCATCCTACCCAGCGATGTCGGCTCATACCCAAGCATTGCAGACCATTTCTAGGCTTCAGTCAAAGAACTTCCAAGCCTGATGCCCACGTTCAGCTAACCCCGGACGCGATATCCCGATTGTGCGTCCAGGCCAACTGAGGCGGTTTGGTAGAGTCAATTTCGCCATGAACCGTAAACGAAAAGTCATTCCGCGAAACAAGCGCCAGACGCAAGTTCTTGAAAAGGTACTTGCAGCGATCTCTTTGTCCCGTCGAGCAAAGCTGGACCTTCGCACAGCTGCGAAGATCGAAGGAACTCGCCTCAGTACGATACTGCGGTACGCACCGTCGACCGTGCAAAAGCGCAAGGGCACATACCGAGTAAAGCCGTTCGACCGAATTCCACGTGCTCTAAACGTGCCGTACTCAAAGGGAATGGAACCTCTCGCCGTTAGTAGTTCCCGGTCGGCATCGGCTGTCGCGAAGTATCTGAATGCCGTGCGTGCCCTCATCCATAAGAACGATCCCTCTGGGCTCGGTGCGTTTCGTGGAAGAAAGGTTGCCGGATACAGATTTGTTACTAACATTGCGAAACTGAAACAACTCGCCGGTGCGGGCCTTCTCATCCTCAATCAACTTTATGCCGGGGTAACGCGTGGACGCTAATCCCACAGCCACGGCTGTCAGGGAAAGACGGCGGATCGAACGCCTCGGTCCCAATCCCGTCTGCCCTTTCTGTGGTTACTCGAACCCTGTCGGACTCATGCGTAGACTGCGGACGCTGCTTCAAGCCGATCACGTTTTTGGTCGGAAACGGGACCCTGAAGCGACGATCATTATCTGCCGCAACTGTCACGCAGAGATAACGGAAGACCGAATGCGCGCGGGAATCCCAATGAGACGGGAGCGCGACACGAACAAGCGTATTGCGTTTATGCTGCGTGCACTATCCGTCTTGTTCAAGAAGCTGGCAGTGAGCATGGATAAGATGTCTCAGGACTT
>JBARCY010000399.1:0-2501 GCA_049794595.1 Candidatus Acidiferrum sp. | reverse complement strand
GTGTAGTGCGAGAGCATTTTGAGGAGAGCTTCCGCCCCTTCATGGATATTCTCGGCTTGCTGGGCGAAAAGGTCGAAGAAACCCTCTTCGCGCGGCATGAGGCGCTGCAAAAGTCCTGGCATGTCGTGACTCTCCCCTGAAGAGTCGGTGGCGAGGCCTGAAGAGTGTAGCGAAGGGGTGGTGCGCGAGGCAAGCGGGCTCAAAAGAACGAGGCTGATTGCGCGACTGGTGGACGGGTGATAGCCTCGGCGGCCATGAGATGGTGGATTGCATGGATGGCAGTTCTGGCGACGTGTTGTTCTGCGTCTCATGCTCAGGTCGCTGGCAAAGACGAACTACAAGCAAGACGGTTGCACGCAGCGCAGGCGTTCCCGGATGGTGTGCTTCTTGTGCGCTCGAGAATTGACGTGAACGCTGCCGCGGACGGTTACCGGGAAAACGCAACTTTCTACTATTTGACAGGCTTGGAAAATACTCCGGGAGCCATCCTTGCAATTGACGGCAAGACCCGAGAAAGCTGGCTGTTTGTGCATGTATGGCACCGGGGAACGCCGCTGGAGGCCGAGCCTGGCGATGCGTCTGCACAGAAACTGGGTTTGCAACATGTTGTGGATTGGACTGAACTCGATAGTTTCCTGTCGCGGCTTGTTCAAGCGAGTGCGAAAATTTACTGCGAAAGAGAAACGGCCGAACTTCCTCCAAACCTTGTCCAGGCTAGGGACAATCGCACGCCAACGTGGATTCAAGCTCTGACGAAGAAATGGCCAGCACTGGATATACAGTTTGTCGAGGGCCAATTATCTGGGTTAATGAATGAAGAGAGCGCGGGTGAGCAAAAGCTCAGCCGCGCGGCAGCGCGCGCGACGGTGCCAGCAGTCATGGCGGGAATTCGAGGTATCCGGCCAGGAATTTCACAACGGAAAATCGAGTTGGCGGTCGAGAGCGCTTGCTGGAACGCGGGGGCGCATGGTGTTTCGTTCTGGCCATGGGTCATGGGAGGCGCGAACGGCGTTTTTCCGAGACCCTTCGACTCGTTCACGCGTTATGACCACCTCGATGCCGTGTTGCAGCGCGGTGATCTTGTGAGACTGGATGTGGGATGCGAGTGGGAGCACTATCAGGGCGATTTGGGACGAACGGTGCCGGTGTCGGGGCACTACAGCGAGGAGCAGCGCGAGATATGGAACATGTTTGTTGCGGCTTATCTTGCTGGAGTCAAAGAGTTACGCCTGGGAAACACGGAAGAGCGAGTGTTTGACGTGTGGAAGGCGGAATTGCTGCGGCATCGTGCATTCGTGAAAAGCCCGCTAGCTAAACAAGCCATCGAAACGTGGAACGATCGAAAAAACGTTCCGTACTGGCAGATACATACTTCAAATCTCGATACCGGATCTATCGAAGGCGGGCTGCGAGTGGGAATGGTGATCGATTTTGAGCCGATCGTGTCGATTGGCGGACAGGGCTACTACCTGGAAGACATGTTTTTGATTACGGAGGCGGGCCCCGAACTTCTCACGCCTGGTGTGCCGTATACAGCGGAGGAAATTGAAGCGGCGATGAAACATGAACAGTAAGATTGTTTTCAGCGATTCGCATGGCGAGCCGAATTCGTTTCTGAGCGGACGCGTTTCCACGATCTTCTAGTTATCGCAGAAAAAAGGGCGTCCTGGTTTGCACCGAGGACGCCCTTTGGATTGAGGTAGTGGGCGAGCTGGTAAAGCCGGCCCGGAGCACAGGCAGGAGTGCCTGTGCTACCTGGATTTAGTACATACCGCCCATGCCGCCTGCGCCGGGGGCTCCGCCGCCAGCAGCTGCAGCCTTTTCTTCCTTGATTTCAGCGATGAGGGCTTCGGTCGTGAGCATGAGGCCCGCGATCGAGGCTGCGTTTTGCAGCGCGAGGCGGGTGACCTTGGCTGGATCGATGACGCCCATTTTGACCATGTCGCCGTACTCGCCGGTCTCGGCGTTGAAGCCGAAGTTTTCGTCCTTCGAGTCGCGAACCTTGCCGATCACCACAGCGCCTTCAAAACCGGCGTTGAGTGCGATCTGGCGGGAGGGCTCCTCGAGAGCGCGCTTCACGATGCCTGCGCCAACGGCTTCGTCATCGTGCAGCTTGAGCTTCTCAACTGCGGAGATGCAGCGGAGCAGTGCGGAACCGCCGCCTGCAACGATGCCTTCTTCGACAGCCGCGCGGGTAGCGTGCATTGCGTCTTCGACACGCGCCTTCTTTTCCTTCAGTTCGGTTTCGGTCGCTGCGCCGACTTTAATGACGGCGACGCCGCCGACGAGCTTGGCAAGGCGTTCCTGGAGCTTTTCCTTGTCATAGTCGCTGGTGGTGTTTTCGACCTGGGAGCGGATCTGCTTCACACGGCCTTCGATGTCCGCGGACTTGCCGCCACCTTCGATGATCGTGGAGTTATCCTTGTCGATGGTGACTTTCTTGGCGCGGCCGAGGTCCTCGAGCTTCACGTTTTCGAGCTTGATGCCGAGGTCTTCGGTGA
>JBARCY010000398.1:0-2428 GCA_049794595.1 Candidatus Acidiferrum sp. | reverse complement strand
GCTGCTGGAAAATCTTGACCAATATTCGTCCGAGCAAGTCGACATCCAACGCGAATCGGTCATCGCCTGGATTTCTTTCGCGGAGGGCAAAAGGGACGATGCCCTTCGCCAAATGCGCGCCGCTGCCGACCACGACGACTCGGTCGACAAGCTCCCGGTAACGCCAGGACCAATCGTTCCCGCGCGCGAGCTTCTCGGGGATATGTTCCTTGAAACAGAACAGCCCGCTGCCGCTCTTGAATCATTCGAGACTTCGCTTAAATTTGCCCCGGAGCGCTTCAATGCGCTTTACGGCGCCGCTCACGCTGCTAATCTCGCTGGCGATCGCAAGAAAGCATCCGTTTACTACTCCAAGCTGCTTGCCAATTGTCCTCGACCCTCTGCTGACCTTCCCCAGCTTCGCGAAGCCAAGCTCTTTCTCAGCCAGAAATAATCGGTGCTCGCATATCTTTTTGTACTCCGACCTGTCGCGCTCGCAGATACGTCACCAGCTCCAGCGCACAGTTTTGCATCTCCACCCCGAACGCATCCATTTGGTTGGTAAGCAGGTTGTAGCACCACACCGCCGGTACAGCGACCGACAAGCCAATCGCCGTCGTCAGCAGCGCTTCCGAAATCGATCCCGCGATCACTTTAATCGCCGTTGCGTGCGCAATATCAATGCTGCGAAACGCGTTCAAAATTCCGATCACCGTGCCAAACAATCCCACAAATGGCGCGGTCGCCGCGATGGTCGCCAGTCCGCTCAAGCCACGTTTCATTTCTTCGGTGGTTTCCGCGCTCGAACGCTCCAGACTTCGTTGTACGCCTTCCATCACTTGTTGTTCCGGCATTCCGTCCGGCGCCGCCTGAAAATCCAGCAAGCCCGCGGCAACGATATTTGCAATATGGCTCCTTTTGTTGCCTTCCGCCAGGACGATTGCTTGATCCAATTTCCCTTCACGAAAGGAATCGATTGTCTCCACGATGTACGCTTTCGATTGCTCGCGTGCCAGCCGATAGCGCAAAGCACGGCTTGCACTCACTCCCACCGATCGCACAAACATAATCGCCAGCACAATCACGACTCCGTGACACAGCGTTCCCATGGAACGCCACAATTCCAACAGATTCCATTCGCCCATGCGTCCCTCGCATCGATTCGACTGCTACTGTGCAATAGACACCGGGCTGCGGAGTTTTGTGCCAAGCAAAAGACTTTTTTCGTTGTTAGGATAGGGCTTGCTGATTCGCGATGCTAGTTTCGAAGAAAGCCAAGAAAGTAAACGTAGACGTCTCTGCTTACAGTTTCAACACCAGCCCGATCAAACATCCCTCGCCGCGGCTTTTGACAATTCCTTTTCGCGTTCGCGCGCCAGCATCACGACGAGCCGCGCGGTTTCTTCCGCATCCATCGCGGTGTTGTCCACCAAAACGGCATCCGAAGCGCGCACCAGCGGCGATACTTTTCGCTCGCGGTCACGGCGGTCACGTTCGCGCACTTCTTCCAGCACTTGCGCCAGCGTCATCCCTTCGCCTTTTTCCTGGTGTTCTTTCCATCGCCGCTCTGCGCGCACTTCCGGCGAAGCCTCCAGAAAAATCTTCAGATCCGCGCCCGGGAAAACTACGGTGCCGATGTCGCGCCCTTCCATCACCGCGCCTCCGCCAGCGCCCGCGCGTTGCTGCTCAGCGACAAGAATTTCGCGCACCCCGGCGATCGTAGCGAGCCGCGATGCAGCCTGCGCCACTTCGGCCGTGCGAATGGCCGGGGTTACTTCTTCGCCATCGAGAAACACGCGGTTCTTAGAGCCCGCCGCTTCTTGCTCCAGCGTCGGCGGCCTGAGCTCGATATGCGTGCCGCGAGCCAATTCGTCGAGAGCCAGAAAATCGTCGAGCGGAATTTGCTTCCGCAGGGCCTTCAACGCCAGAGCGCGATACATCGCGCCGCTGTCGAGATACAAGTACCCGAGAATCTGCGCGACGCGTTTCGCGAGGCTGCTCTTCCCCGAGCCTGCTGGTCCGTCAATAGCAATCGTGAGTTTTTGCATTTTGGTAGCACAGCCCATTCTTCACCATCGCGCGTTTTTTGCGCGATGAATCCTGGCTGTGTGCTTTTTGCAAATGAAAGAAAATCAAAACCACACAGGCAAGATTGCCTGTGCCACTCAAAACCCCATGATGTTATAACCGCAATCCACGTAAATAACTTCGCCGGTAATTCCCGAGCCAGCGTCGGAAAGCAAAAACGCCGCCGTCGCTCCAACTTCGCCTGGATCAACGTTTCGCTTCAGCGGCGCGCGCTCGGTCTGCGTCTTGAGCATGTCGCTAAAGTTTGCGATGCCTCGCGCCGCGAGTGTCTTGATAGGTCCCGCGGAAATCGCGTTCACGCGAATGGCCTTCGGCCCCAAATCGTACGCCAAATATCGCACCGTCGCCTCTAACGCCGCCT
>JBARCY010000397.1:0-24580 GCA_049794595.1 Candidatus Acidiferrum sp. | reverse complement strand
AATCATGACCTTGCCCACGGCCTGCGAGAAAAGAAACGTCCCGGTCAGATTGGTTTCGATGACCTTGTTCCACTGCTCGAGCGTCATGGCTTCAACGGGCGCACCCCAGGAAGTTCCGGCGTTGTTGATCAAAATGTCGATGCGTCTAAAGTGTTTGGCGGCAGCATCCGCGACTTGCTGAATGCTGGCGGGCTCTTTTACGTCGCAGCCAAGCGCCAGAACCTGCACGCCGAGTTTTTGCAACTCGCCGGCAGCCTGTATGCAACGTTCTTTCTTTCGCGCGCATAGAACTAGATTCGCGCCCATTTCCGCAAGGCCCTCGGCCATTTGCCTGCCGAGGCCCACAGAACCGCCGGTGACGATTGCAACGCGGCCACTGAGATCGAAGATGTGTCCAGCTTTCATGTTGGCCAATCGCGCGAGCGATCCGGTCTCGCCGCACCACGCAAGTGAAGAATTTATATCACGCGTTTGCAACTAACGCTCTAGGTCAGTAGCATTCCCGCTTTCCAGCCGCACGCAACGCGGCAGAAACAAAGCGGATTCCGCGGAACGCCAACTGCGTCTTAGGCGCGCACTCAGCAGATTGCCGGCCGATCACAAACTCGAAAAATCCGCTCGAATGTCAATGCGGGCCAAACCCACGAAATGGGTTGCCGCAGAAAAATCCAAACCTGCATTCACCGGTGACCGCATCAAACGGGCGAAGATAAGGACTGGGCTCGAATTCGAGGTACGCTGGCGGAGTGGGAACGACGGCGCCCTGTGTCGTGACGAAAAGGTTGAACCCCGGGCCCAGCGCGGCGGCGGCGTTGTTCAGGTCGCTGGCGTCGACGTTGTGCCATTTTCCTGTTTCCAAGCGGTTGACGAGTGTCTCGACGGCGGCGACGGTTTCTGCTGGGGTGAAAGCGCAGTGCCCCGCTCGGGATACGAACGTTTGACGCAGGAATTCTCCATTGGCCACCTCATCGACAACTTGTTTGTAAGCACTTTCGTTCTGCACCACCACCAATCCGTCGCCAATGGTATGCAGCGTCAGCACGGGAATATGGACTCGGCCGTCAAAGATAATGTTTTGCTCGAGGTATCGGACAGCCTCGGGATCAGCACTGATTCGCGCCGCCTCGTTCAGAGTTTTCAAATCGGCGTCGAGATCGAGACCGGCTTGCTGGTAAAGAGCCAGCACTTGCTCGCGGCCAATTGAGCGGTCCAGTTGTCTGCGGTAATCGACCCCTGTGTTCCAGGAGACGTTGCCCTGTGCGCGCGCTTCGAGCTCCGCGCGAAACGCAAACACAAATGGAAAGTCGACTTGCTGGTCCCACAAAAACTGATTGGTCTCCTGCCCCGCAAAATCGGTGGGCGCCGGTTGCGCCGACAATGGAGTGAACCAGCCCGGTAAGTTGGCCAAGGCTCCCGATAACGCGATGCGAGCTCTTCCCTGAGGAGTGGATTGCGCCTCCGCGAGCACTTCTTCGGCTAGATCCAGATTCGCGACGGGGTTAGCAATATTGACGACCTGCAGGCCCGTGCCTGGCGCAAGCAGCGCCTTGAAAGCAAACTCAGAATCCAACGCTGTGTTCCATGTGGCTACGCCGCCGGAGAGCACTCCGCACATGGGCAGAGCCGCATTAAAGCGCTCTGGATAGTTCTGGATTAGGCCAGCGGTAATGATTCCGCCGAGAGAATGTCCCCAGGCGATCGTCGTCTTGGGATGTCCGAAGACCTGATTAAAGACGTCAAGAACGGCGATTTGATCCGGCAGGGCTTGCTGAATGGCCCAACCGGTCGTGGCGTAAGAAGATCCGGCCAACGCAAACCCACTGGATAGCATGAATAATCGTGTGAAAGGATCGCCCACATCTTCCGCCGGATTCGCGCTGCCGGGCGTGACGTAGCCATGACTGTAAAGAAATAGTGTGCCATTCCAATTTGGCGGCAATTCTATTAAGTAGGTTGCGCCGTCGGCCAAGGTTCCGGAATGCGTGGTGACGCCTGCTTGCCCGTGCGCGACGCCTGCAATGAATAAGGGAACGATTGCCACCGAGAGAATGAGAAAGATTGCCCATTTTGCTTTCTGCCACATACCGGATTCCTCCTTCGTGCAAAATTCCGAAAGTCATTAATTGCTGGCGGCGAAGAAAATTTACATGCCTTCTCGCCGCCTTACTTCGCGGCTTCGCCGGCGGCATCCAAGCGGATGCCGCCGTTAGCCAATCTCAAGAGAACTAGAATGTAAGCCGCAGGCCGAGCTGTATTTCACGCTTGGGGAAATCGGAAGTGAAGCCCAGCGGCTGGCTGGGAGAGAGAGCTGCGCTTCCGTGCACATTGAATGTGGTATTGCCCAGCCCAGGGGGACAAGCGGGACACGCCGAATTGTCAGCAGGGTTTGTGGGAAGGCCAAAAAGGGGACTTACTTCGTTGTTCACACTCGCATAGTTGGTATGGTTGGCGATGTTGAAGCTTTCGGCCGTAAAGATCAAATTGGCCTTCTCGCGTAATTTGTGCTGCCAAGTGAGGCGCATATCCAGATTAATGAAGTCCGGGCCGATTCCCGTGTCACGACCGGCGCCGATGGGGCGTTCATTGGTGGTGTGATTGTCACCGTTCACTTCGCCTCCAGCCAAGAGGTTGAAGGGGTGTCCACTGTTGTAAGTAAAAATGGGAGCCAACTGAAAGCCAGCGAGGATGGGATTTTTCCAGGGGCTGTCAAACACGCCGGCCACCACGACTTTGTTACGCTGATCGAATTCGGAAAGAGCGCGATCAGCCCCCAGGTTGGTCGGATCTTGTGGTCCGTAGTCGCTGTTGAAATCAGTGCCCGTATCGAAGCCTTTGCTGAAAGTGTAGTTGCCAAACATGGTGAAATGATCGCTGAAGCGCTTCTTAACTTCGAGAATTCCGGCCTGATAAAGGGCGGAGCCCACTGAAGCGTATTCATTGTTTTGGACGATGAAGGGATTCACAAAACAAGCGAAAGTAGCACCGGGATTGGCTGCGGTGGGGTCGCAGGGCAAGCCTTCCGCACCGCCGAGGGGGTCGGCTCCAGCAGCGGTGGTGTTCCAGTTTCGGTAGGAATAGCTCTTGCCATTGGCCAAGGTTACGGTGCTCATGGGAGCGGGGAGCAGATTGGTGTCGATAGCCGTCGGGAGGCCAATGGTATGAGAGTAGATGTAGCTGGCGGAGATGGAGAATCCCGGAGCAATTTCGCGCTCAATTCCGAACTCCGCTTGCTGAGCATAGGGAGGCCTAAAGTTGCGCTGGTCGGTGAACATGACTTGAAGCGGCGAAAGTGGACCGCTGTTGGTGACGTTGAGCCCGAACTGGGACAGCCCGCCCGCCCCACCTGTACCGCCATTAGGAGTAATGCAAGCGTAGCTTCCTGCTGCAGGGGTCGTGCAGGAGATAGCTCCTTGAGCGAATAGCGTCTGAAAAACTGTCGGCGCAGTCAGCGCTGGGTTGCCGCCAGGCACTCCGGTGATTGGAATGATATAGATCGAGATCTCGCGGTTGCAGGGGCTTGATCCGTTGCCTGGAAAAAGGCCGAAAGCCCCGGACATTCCGCAGATGTTGTCGAGGTTATTCACCTGACCAGCGGACGTTGAGTTGGCTACCGAGCTTTTATTCGCGTTCAAGACTCCCAGGGAGTAATCAACATCCGGAATCTGGGCGTAGATTGGCGCGTAAAAGATCCCATAGCCGCCGCGAACGACCGTCTTGTGATCCTTAAAGGGATCCCATGCGAAGGATACGCGGGGACCAAAATCCTTCTTGTAGGTACTCAGAGGAGCGAACTGGGAGTCAAGTTCATAGCGGAGACCGTAGTTCAGCGTGAAATTGGACTTAATCTTCCAGGAATCTTGCCAGTAAGCCGCCGTGAATGGCCTTGTGTAGTAGGGATAGGTGGGATTGCCAAATCCTTGCTGGAAAACCTGCGGGAGGCCAAAAGATGCCGCCTGCAACGGATCAATTTCGGGCAGCAGAGGTGTTACAAGGTCTCCGGGTAGCGAGCCAAAGATGAAGCGGCCGGGGAAGAAGGTATGCGATTCCGTATGATTGCCGCGCAGCAGCTCGGAACCGCCCATTTTCATGGTGTGATGGCCGCGGATCAGAGTGAAATTGTCGCCAAGTTCAAATCTGCGAGTAATCGTGAAGTTGGGTATAAAGATGCTCGTTCCCAGATTATTCACAACTCCGGGGATTTGAAGTCCGACTTCGCCAGGTTCGTTGGGAACGACGTTGAAGCTCGTGTAGTCGAATTGAAATCGCGCTTCATTCTGCGCCGTGGGGCTGAACTGGTGGTACCAGGCTGCTAGAGCATTGTTGTCATAATCGTGAATCGAACTGCCGGCGGAAAAACCAGTAAGCGATTGCACGTCGGGATTTTCCTCCAAATCGTGTCCAAATCTGTATGTGGCAGTTAGCTGGTCCGAATCGCTGAAACGATGATCGAACCGGCCGGACGCCAGGTACTCTCGGGTCTTGTAATTGAATAGCCCGCCGTTTGACTCCAGCGCGTTCAGCAGAAAGCCCTGCAAAGGACTCGACGCCGGGTTCAAAGTCAAAGCCCCGTTTAGGACGGCCGCACAGGTACTCGCGGGTAAGTTGGTCGTCGGGTTCGGTGCCGGCAAGCCCAGGCTCGCAGCCACTGCGGCACCCACTGGGCCACTCAGGCAGGGCACAATCCCCGTCCCCGTCAGCCCATTGATAATCGTCTGTTGCGTGGAATTCGGCCGAAGAATATCGGTGTTGGTCAGGATAGGCACGGTATTTTGAGAGTCCTGCTGCAATCCTTCGAAAGAAAGGAACAGGAACGATTTGTCCTTCTTGATCGGGAAGCCCATTGCCCCACCAAATTGGTAGCGGGTTAAAGAATTCTTGGTTGGCTGGCCCATGCTATCAGGTTGCGTTGGATCGAAGGTCTGGCCTGGCTGCAACGCCTGAGTGATGGCGAACGGGTCAGCGGCATCCATTGCGTCATTGCGGAAATAACTGAAAAGACTGCCATGTATCTCGTTTGTTCCGGATTTGGAGACGATATTAATCGTGGCCCCGCTCGCTCCGCCGAGTTCAGCGGTATAGTTGCTGCGATTGACTTGAAACTCTTGGACGGCGTCCTGGCTCAGCGTGAGCCGTACTCCGCCAGAGTCGTCGTTGGCTTCTCCGCCGTCCACAGTGACGCTATTGCCCCGGCCATTGCTGCCATAGAAGGAAAGGCCGCTCTGCGGTGTTTGCTTGACGCGAAAATCCTGGTCTGAAGCCAGCCGCGTGGAATTCGAGACGCCTGGAGCCAGTAGAGTGAAGGTAAGATAATCGCGCCGGTCGATAGGTAGGTTGGCGATATCCGCCTGCGTGAGTGTATCCGCCTGGCTCCCTCTCTCGGTTTCCACCACTGGCAACTCTCCGGTCACTTCCACGTGCGCCGTCGCAGACGCTACTTGCAAGTGAAAATCCAAGACCACGATCTCCCCTATGTTGACGACAACGTCCTTACGAATCTCTGTTTGAAAGCCCGAGACTGCGACGGTCACAACGTACGAGGCTGGCGGAAGCCCTGTCACCCGATACTCGCCATCAGCCTCCGTCACGGCGGTCCGCCGGATTCCTTTGTCGGAGTCCTCGGCCGTAATGGCGGCCTTCGGAACGGTCGCCCCCGTCGGATCCGTTACCGTTCCGCGGATTTCTCCCGAGGTGCCAGTACCCTGAGCGTGCGCAGAGCTATTCGCCGAGAGAAAGAAAGCCAAGGATAGGAATGCGCCAGCAAGTAAAGTTGCCTTCATAAGTCCTCCTCACTCAACGAAGACGTCACCGAACTTTCGCTGAATTGGCCCATGTACGACTGTCCCCGACCATCACTATCGGCTCCACCCAGGGTCGACCGAATGTACTCGACCGTTTCCCAGCATGCGCCGGACTCACTTGTGCTCATGGAGCGACTACGCTCTGCACCTATTGACTCCTGGGAATTTCAGGACTCCACGCCTCGACGCGACATGCAAAATTATGATTGTCCGTATCACATTATATTGACTAACGTCAAGACGAATTCTTTCGTTCTTGAGGATGGGGCATGATTCTGTCCCCTAGGTGGACGTCTTCAGGGATTTGTTGGCAATTTTCCGCCAGCCCGAAACTCGGGCTGACTCTTTGCGGCCTGCCCATGAAATGCACTGCAACCGGAGTATCCCGGTCAGCGTGGCACAAGTACTATCCGGCCAGCGATTTGCCCGCTTCGAAGCTGTTCGAGAACTTCGTTCACCTGCGCCAACGGACGCGTAGCCGTCTTGCACTGCACCTTTCCTGCGGCACCCATCGCCAGGACCTCTCCCAGATCTTCACGGGTTCCGACGGAACTGGCCTGGATGCGTATCTCCATGGCGGCCATTAGAATGGGCGGAAAGCACAGCGACTCGGAAGGCAGGCCTACCACGAAGAGAATGCCAGTAGGCCTGACGCAAGGAAAGGCCGTGTCATACGCTTGCTTTACCCCGGAAGTCACCATCGCGACATGGGCTCCGCCAGCGCGCCGCAGCTCTTTGACAACATTCACCTTTGCCGGGTTTAGCGTGGCGGACGCGCCACAGCGCGTAGCGTCCGCAAGTTTTTCGTCGGACACATCAATGGCAGTGACGATGGCTCCCAGTCCGCGCCCCATCTGCACGGCCAAGTGCCCGAGCCCACCGACTCCAAAGACCGCTAAGCGCTGCCCTGGCTGTATATTTGCGTGTTTTAGGGCCCGGTACACAGTGACCCCCGCGCAGAAAAGAGGCGCAGCTTCGATGCAGGAAAGTCCTCCAGGGATTTTAGTCGCATGACTCGCCGGAGCCTTTATATATTCCGCGTATCCGCCGTCTACGGTCACGCCCGTGATTTTTTGATTTTTGCAAAGATTCTCGTTGCCCTCGCGGCAAAAGTCACATTCCCCGCAGGTCCAGTAAACCCATGGAACGCCAACGCGGTCGCCAACTTGCAGGTTATGGACCGATGCGCCTCTTTCCACGACCCGACCCGCGATTTCGTGCCCGAGAATCAAGGGCTTCTTGGTGATAGAAACAATCTGCGGCCAGTCACCATCGGCGACATGCAAATCAGAGTGACAGACCCCACACGCTTCCACTTCGATCAACACTTCGTGGTCGCCGGGTTGAGGCTGATCCACGTCTTCGATGATCAGTGGCTGTTTGAACTCTCGCAGTACGGCGGCTCTCATGTCATCTCTTGTAACAAATCTGCAACGCTCGACTCATATCGTTTCGGAGAGTTGATGGCACGTGTGTGTCCGTAAGTAACTTGAACTGCTCGCCTTACGGTTTAGCGCCGCGCAAAAAAAACTCGACCGCATTTCGTACCCGCTCGGTCAGTTTATGAGGCCCGGTAAGATCCACGGCCCACTGCCTCACCACAGTATTGAAAAGCCCTTCCATAAACTCAGCCAGATGCACGACCGGGAAATCACGAGTGATCTCGTCGCTTCTTTGCCCTTCAGCAATGATCTCGCGCAGCAAGCTGACTGTAGCTGCCTCCGCCCCCCGTAGCTCCGGCGACCGCACGGGGTCCATGGCCCCGGCCAGAATGACAGCCTGCCACAGCGGCCGTCCGACCTCTGTGACATTTCCTAGAGTTTCGTAAAATCGGCGCAATCGTTGCTCCGTCGTGGCTTTGCTGGAAAGCTCTGATCTAAGACTCTCGGCCTGACGTGCAAACGCGCGCCGCCCCACTTCGCGCAAGACCGCGTCTTTGCTTGGGAAATAACGAAAAAACGTGGGCTGACTGATCTCCAAAGTATGCACGATATCGTCAATGCGTGTGTTCTCGTAGCCGCGCTGGCGAAACAGATGCAGAGCCGTTTCGACAATCTGCTGGCGCAGCCGCGCTTTCTTGCGCTCGCGAAGCCCCCCCAATTTTTCTTTCTCCGAGATCGAGCGGACGTGCTTGGCCCCGAACGGATCTCCGTCGCCGGTATCTCCTTGCGCTGTTGGCGGTGATCGTCTCGTGGCAGTCTTGGTCCGGCGCATAAAACCGTTCCTCCTCGCTGGTGCGCCGCTTCGGATGTGCGGCATATTTTTCGATAGTCGCCACAACATTATAGTGACTAATGCAAAGTTGCAAGCCTAGCTTCAATTTTGTCTACAGCGCAGCATTCGCTCGCGTGAAGTAGCGACCCTATGTCTGCCGCGCCCCTTCTCATCGAAGCGATCCTCTTCCAGCACCTCCTTTGGTGCGGCTTCGTCCCGTTGGGCTGGACCGCGACGCCCCGCCGTTCTCCGGACACCCCACGCCAGCGGTGACGGATCGTCCTGAGAACGCCAATCGCTGGATTGACTGCGAGAATGACGCCATTTTCCGTTCATGCCCTGATCAATTCTTATCACCGCTCCATTCAATGGCTTCGGCAAAAATTGGTTTAGACTTGGGTGTGTATTTCGCGGAGGCACCATCATGCAAGATGTGCACGAGACCGAAAAGCGAGCCGTTGCGGAAGCTGCCCTGCGCTGGGTGCGCAGCGGTATGCGGCTTGGGCTAGGCAGCGGTTCCACTTCTCATTGTTTCATCGAGGCCCTTGGGGAGCGCGTCCGCAGTGGTGAGTTGAGCGTAGAAGGCATCGCTACGTCGCGCGACAGTGAGGAACTCGCTCGTCGGTCTGGCATTGCTTTGATACCTCCGCGCAGGGGGCTGGTCCTCGATTTGGACGTGGACGGTGCTGACGAGATCGCTCCCGACCTTAGTTTGATCAAGGGTGGAGGCGGTGCTCTATTTCGCGAGAAAGTGGTGGCTCACGCCTCTCGATATTTTTTGGTTCTTGCCGACGCTTCCAAACTGGTCCAGAAACTGGGAACTTTTGCGTTGCCTGTCGAAGTCGTTCCATTCACGCTACCCTGGGTGATGGATGCGATCAGCAAAAGTGGCGGCAATCCCATACTCAGAACGCTTCCATCCTCGTCCGCGCAACCATACCTAACCGATCAGCAGAACTACATCTTGGATTGCAAATTTGGAGTCATCGAATCTCCATCGGATCTGGCTGAAAAGCTGGAGAAAATTCCAGGCATCCTGGCACACGGGATCTTTCTCGGCTTTGCGAACGCCGCTCTGGTGGCCCGCGGCCCCGATTTGCTGGTCGTTCGCCCCAATGTTGCTCCTGAACCAAGCGGAACATTTCAAGCTCTCCCTTAGCGCGATCTCGGAGAACGGGCATCGACTTCACAGATCCGTTCCACCGCGACGGAGTTGGAAAATAGATGAAGAAAGCAATTCTAATGAGTCGAGTGTAAGGTTCTTTCCAGTGAGCGTTCAAACGGATCAGTACAAGAGCTTGTCCTGATTCCGCATCTTGTGCGAGACTACGCACCGAAATCACCAATGCCGCGTTCGAAGACCACGGTCCCCTCTAACGTTCAAAAGATTGCCAAAGATTGCGTCAGCCTGCGAGTCCTCGCGGAACATCTGGGATTATCGAAGACCGCTGTCTCGCTGGTTCTCAACAAAGTTCCCGCAGCCAGCTCGATTCCCCAGCGCACTCAGGAACTAATTCGCGCGGCAGCTCGAGAACTCAATTACCGTCCGAACCATCTCGCCAAGTCTCTTCGCCAGCAGCGCAGCTTTACGATCGGGGTGCTTGTGCCAGAAATCAGCGAGGGCTACGCGTCACTGGTTTTGTCCGGAATTGAAGATCATCTGCTCCAGGAGGGCTATTTCTATTTTGTCGTCAGCCACCGTCATCGAAATGAGCTCATCGAAGAATATCCTCTTCTGTTGCAGCAACGCGCCGTGGAAGGCCTGATTGTGGTGGATACCGCTCTTTCTGAGAGCGTGCAGGTCCCCGCTGTAGCAGTCTCCGGTCACCGCGATATCCCCGGCGTAACGAACATCGTCCTCAATCACGCACGCGCAGCGTTCCTTGCGCTGGAACATCTCGTCCAGCTCGGGCACCGCCAGATAGCCTTCATCAAAGGGCAGGAATTCAGTTCCGACACCGCTGTTCGCTGGGATTCCGTACGCAAGGCCGCCGCAAAACTGGGCATACAAATCAAGACTCGCTTAGTAGGTCAGCTCGAAGGTGAATCCTCCTCTCCCGAACTCGGATATCTGGTCACTCAAAAACTCCTCGCCTGTGGCGAGCCGTTTACGGCGTTATTTGCCTTCAACGATGTCTCGGCGATCGGCGCGACTCGAGCCTTGCGCGAAGAGGGCCGGCGCACCCCGGAGGACACTTCCGTCGTCGGATTTGACGACATTCAAAGCGCCGCCTTTCAGAACCCCGGCCTTACAACCGTTAAACAGCCTCTCCGCCGGATGGGCGTGCTTGCCGCCGAGACTGTCTTGCAGCGCCTCAACGCTCCGCCAAAGCAGCCCTATCCCAAAAAAATCATCATAGAACCGGACTTCATTATCAGGGGCAGCACGGGGCCCGCGCCGCGCAGCGCTAAGAAAGGTTAACTTGGCTTGGGATTGCGGAGACGGGCAGCACCAGAGTGTTGCGGCCGTTAAACCGTTTGCGGGTACGGTGACAACCTCGCCGTTGGCGATTGCACAGCAGACGACGCGCGATTTCTTGACGAGTGAGCGAGGCTCCGATAGCGTCAAAGAGTACGGAGTGCCTCCCCACTTCGCGGCACGCCGTGCGCGCCGAATACCCAGGGCTGGAGAACCTCGTGGCCAACGCCATCATTACCTTGACGACTGACTTCGGCACCGACGACCACCTGGTCGGGACGCTAAAGGGAGTCATCCTCAAAATTAATTCCGAAGTGACCCTCGTGGACATCACGCATCACGTCACGCCTTTTGATTTGCTTGATGGCGCGCTTTCGATCGGCGCGGCCTATTCCTACTTTCCCCCGAAGACAATTCACATGGTGATTGTAGATCCAGGTGTGGGAACGGAGCGGCGACCGTTGCTCGTGAGCGCTCAGAACCAGTACTTTATTGCGCCGGACAACGGAGTGCTCTCTGTAATCTACGAGCGCGAACAGAGCAATTTGGTCGTGCGGCACGCGAACGCGGAACACTACTACTTACAGCCTGTGAGCAAGACCTTCCACGGGCGCGACATCTTTGCGCCGGTCGCCGCATGGCTCTCGAAGGGCTGGCAAACGCCCAGTATGGGCGACGAAATTACAGACTATAAACGCTTTGCGCTGCCTAAGCCAAAAAGTGTGGACGGGGGCGCCAAGGGAGTCGTTCTGCGAATCGATCCTTTCGGCAACCTGGTGACGAATTTCCGCGCCGAAGATTTAACCAGCGAATCACAAAACGGCGGTGGATTAAAATTGCAGGTCGGAAGCCACCCGGTGAACCGGCTGGTAGATACGTTCGCCCAAGGCAACGCGGGCGAGCCGATCGCGTATATCGGGTCCAGCGGCTATCTCGAAATTGCGCTCAACAAGGGAAACGCTTCTCGGACACTGAGTGTTGGCCGCGGAGCGTCGGTCGTTCTCACCAAAAAGTAGGGCCCTCCTCAATTTCCGGGGAACAATTCAGATAGACAATCTTGTGCGGTTCTCATCGCGTGTGCTCCAGCGCCGCCATCTGCGAACGAGTACGTGGATCCAGCCAATCTCGCCAGGCATCTCCAAGTAGATTGAAAGCCAGCACCGCAGTCATAACCGCAAGTGCCGGAAAAATGACCAGATGCGGCGCGTCAAACAAATGACTGCGCGCATCATTCAACATCGACCCCCAGCTCGGAACGGGCGCCAGTACGCCGAGTCCCAGAAAGCTAAGCGTGGATTCGGCGAGAATGGCTCCCGCCATCCCGATCGTAGCTTGAATCAGAATAGGCTGAAGAATATTGGGAAGCAAATGGCGCAACATAATGCGGCGATGGGAAGCGCCAAGAGACCGCGCCGCAAGAACGAATTCCAGTTCCTTCGTTTTCAACACTTGCGCGCGCGAGAGCCGCGCGTAACCCGCCCAACCGGTGATAATCAAAGCAAGAATCACTTTTCCGATCCCCGGACCAAAAAAAGCAGCAAACGCAATCGCAAGTAAAATTCCAGGAAATGACAAAAACGCATTGATAAGCAGGAGATTTACGAACCGGTCGAACCACCCGCCAATGAATCCCGCAAGGAGTCCGATGGCGAGGCCAGTCGTGCCGCACCCGAGCACGACAGAAACCGAAACGAAAAGAGAAACGCGTGCGCCGTAGATCGTGCGCGAAAAAGTGTCACGGCCGAGTTCGTCCGTGCCCATCCAGTGCGCTCGCGAAGGCGATTCGAGCCGCGCGGAAAGATTTTGCGCCGCGGGATTATCTGGAGCGATCCAAGGAGCAAATAGAGCCGCGAGCACAAGCAAAAGCGCCGCGGCAAACCCGGCGCGGGCCAAAACACTTTGGCGAAACAATTGACGAAGGTCCGCGATGGGCCTCATGACAGACGCACCCTGGGATCGATAACTGCATAAAGAACATCGGTGAGCAGGTTGACAAGAACATAGGACACCGCGATGACGAGGATGCAGCCCTGCAGTAATGGATAGTCGCGCGCGGAAATGGCTTGAACGGTCAAGCGTCCGATTCCAGGCCACGAAAAAATCGTCTCGGTGACAATGGTTCCCGCAAGCAGCGTGCCGAATTGCAACCCGAGAATCGTGATGATCGGAATCAGCGCGTTTCGGAAAGCATGTCGAAACAAAACGGTCGCGGCGGAGAGCCCCTTTGCGCGCGCGGTGCGAACATAATCGCTCGAAAGTTCTTCGAGCATCGATCCGCGCACCATGCGCGTAAGGATGGCCGCAAGCGCCGCGCCCAAAGTCGCCGCAGGAAGGATGTAATAGCTCGGCCCGCCGCGACCGGAAACGGGCAACCATCCGAGTTCGATAGAAAAGAGCAGTATGAGCATGGGACCGAGCGCGAAATTCGGCACCGCAAGCCCCAGCAATGTGAAAACGCCGACCGCGCGATCTGCTGGGTGTCCCCGGCGATACGCCGCCAGCACACCGGCCGGGATGGCGATGGCCGCGCAAACAAGTAAAGCCAAAAAGGCCAGCGAAAGCGTCGCGGGATACCGCTCGAAAATAATTCGCCGCACAGGCGTCTGAAATGTCAGCGATTGACCTAGATCCCCATGCGCCAGCCGCTCCAAATACCGGCCGTACTGCACGTAAAGAGGTTGATCAAGACCGAGCGCGTGACGCAATTGAACAATTTGTCCGGGCGCAGCGCCCTCGCCCAACATCTGCTCGACCGGATCTCCCGGCACAACGTGAATTAGGAGGAAAACGAGAGTGAGCACCAGCCAGAGCGCCGGCAGCGTCAGCAGAAATCGTTGAAGGAGATGGCGAGCCATTCGTCGATTGGGGTTATGAGTCTGCGGCGGCGGCCTTTGTGCCTTTGTCCGCTTTTTCAACGACACCCGCAGATTCCACTGCTCGCTCCTCTCCCGGCGAAGGGCGCACGCGTTGAATTTTTACACGCGCGACGCGGCGTCCGTCCATTTCCACTACAGTGAATCGAAATTGTCCATATTCGAAGCTCTCGCCCCCGCGAGGAATAAAACCAAGCTGGTCCAGGACGAATCCGCCAACCGTGGCATACGCGGGATCTTCCGGCAAAGTGATGTTGTAGTGCGCGTCCAAATCGCGCACGTTCAGCGCAGCGTCAAAAATCACCGCACCGTCAGCCAAAGTAAGCGGCTGCTCGACCACATCAAACTCGTCATGAATTTCGCCGACCACCTGCTCGAGAATGTCTTCCAGTGTCGCCAGACCGAGTATGCTGCCAAATTCATCGACAACCATAGCCATGCCGATGTGCCGCGAACGGAGTTCCTGCAGCAAATCGCTCGCGGGTTTCGTTTCCGGCACGATCAACACTTCGCGCAGCACACGCCTCAGGTCGAAGGGAGGCGGTGGCAGATTCTCTTCCATCCGCCGCTCCCGGTCGAGCAAAATCCACAGCATGTCCTTGACGTGCACGAACCCGAGAATATGATCGCCCGAGCTGCGATACACCGGTATTCGCGAGCGCTGCGAAGTAGCGAACACCCGCATCACTTCGTCCAGGCTTGCTTCCACGGGAAGCGTGTGCATATCCGGCCGAGGCACCATGATCTCGCGCACCTGAACCTGCCCCAGCTCGATCGCGCTGACGATGAATTTCTCTTCACCTGGAGCGAGCAACCCGCGTTCGCGCGCTTGCTGGATCTGGATTTGCAATTCCTCGGTCGAGTGCGCAGTGCCGTAGCCCTGTGGCGAAGAAACCCCCATGGCCTTGACGATGACGCCGGACATTCCATCCAGCAGATCAATAGCCCAGCGAAAGGTGTGCAGAAACCACGCGAACGGCATGGCCACGAGAAGCGCAACGCGCTCCGCCTTGGCGAGACTCACCGTCTTGGGCACCAACTCACCAAGCACAACGTGCATCGCGCTCAACACCGCGAAAGCACAACCCAATGCAAGAGTGTGCGCGAAAAAGATTGTGCTCGTACTTCCGCTGCCGTGCCAGATCTGCTCCAAAGCGTTCGCGAGAGTGCTTTCGCCGAGCGCACCGATGGCCAAGCTTGTCAGCGTCATCCCGACCTGCACACCGGATACGACGCGGTGCAAATCGCCGAGCAAACGCTCGACAACACGAGCTCGGAGGTCTCCTTTAATTACAAGCTGGCGTACACGGGAAAGCCGCACAGCAACGAGCGAATACTCCGCGGCCGCGAAAAAACCGTTGAGCGCGATGAGCGCCAGCACACCGATCAGGCGCACTGCAAACATAGTTTCTCAGGAATCCCCTAGCGGCATTGTAGCAGTACGCGCGCAGCGTGCGGGGCGCCGGTGCCCTCTCTACACACGCGCAATGGTGACGAAAACATCTTCTCCGCTGAGCGCCAGCTTAACTCCGCCGTTCTGCGCCGGGCTAAGTTCCAGCCGCTCGGCCAGCAATTCATTTCGAAGAAACGCTTCATGCGCAGCGATCGCCTCGGCGATACGCGGCGAGGCGAAATAGCTCACAACAATTCGGTCGGAGATGTCGAGGTTTAACGCCTTGCGCTGATCCTGCAGCATGCGATTGAAATCGCGCGCAACTCCTTCTTGCAACAATTCCGGTGTCAGCTTCGTATCCAGCGCCAGAAATGTCCCCTGTTCAAGGCAACACTTCAGGTTTTCCGCCCCTTCGAAAGAAAGGACAATCTCTTCTGGAGCGAGTTCGAAAGTTTGATCACCTATTGTAAGTGAAAAGGGTCCGCCCTTGAGGACTTGAGCCTCATCGGTATTTTCCAACGCCTCTCCAATTGCTTTCAGATATCGTCCCGCGCGAGGCCCAATTTTCTTGGCGTCTGGCTTGAGACGAATCTTCACAAGCGCCCTCTCGTCGTCGATTAAAACGAGCTGCTTCAGATTGGTTTCCTCCAGAATCTGCGCAACGTAATCGTGATTCTCGAGAACGCGCCGGTCCCCGGCATCCCTAGGCCGCACGTAAAGAATGCTCAGCGGCTGTCGAATCTTCACTTTGTTCTGCGTCCGGAGACTCAGCGCCAGGTTCTTAATGCGAATCACCGCTTCGATGCCATGTTCGAGCGGCTCATCGATCAGCAATGCATTGACCTGTGGGTACGGCGTCAAGTGAACCGATTCCGGCGCCGAGGCGTCCACCGAGCGCACAAGGTTCTGGTAAATATCCTCCGTCAAGAACGGAAGCGCCGGCGCCATCACGCGCGTCACGGTCGTCAACACTTCGTAAAGGGTTTGATACGCCTCCGCCTCGCTTTTCCAGAACCGCCGCCGCGATCGCCGCAAATACCAGTTGGAAAACTCTTCATCAAACACCTGGAACGCTTCGATCAGCTTGTAGTGCTCATAGTTCTGAAAAGCGCCATTCGCCTCGGCGACCAGCCGCTGCAATTTGCTCAAGACCCAGCGATCCAGCTCGTTCGTCACCACAACAACAGGACCGCCCGGTTTCCAGTCATCCGCGCCTGCATACATCACAAAAAAGCTATAACAATTCCAAAAAGTCAGCAGTTTGCGCCGTGCATCGCCATCCATCGTCTGCCCCGCGCCCGCGGCGGGATGCAAGTCCGGAAAATTGAGATTCTGCGTGGTCTTTTGCTCCGTATAAATGTAGCGCATCACTTCCGCGCCCAGCACCTCCGCAGCTTCGTCGAATGCGATCGAGTTGCCCTTGGACTTGTGCATCTCCTCGCCGCGCGCATCGCGCACCAGCGCGTGGCCCAGCAGCGCCTTGAACGGCGCTCGCCCATCGATCATCGCGCTCATCGCCAGCATCGAATAAAACCAGTTGCGAAATTGCCCCGGAAAACTCTCGAGAACCAGGTCCGCCGGAAACCACTTCTCCCAATACGCTCTGTCGGCCGAGTAACGCATCGTGCTGAACGGCACGATTCCCGCGTCCAGCCACGGATTGCCCACATCCTCAATCCGCTTCGCCAGCCCGCCGCACTTCTCGCAACGAATCTTCACCGCATCGATATAAGGCCGATGCGGCGAATTCCCCTCAAAACTTCCCCAGCCCTCGACAGCCTTCTCCTTCAGCTCTTCCTTACTCCCAATCACCACAAAATGGCTGCAATCCCCGCACACCCAGATCGGCAGCGCCAACCCCCAAAAACGCTTTTTTGAAATCATCCAGTCACTCATATTGCGCAGCCAATCTTGTTCGCGCGCCTCGCCCTCCGGCGGAATCCACTTGATCCCCGGCACAACGCGCTGGATGCGATCGCGCCAATCCATGCGGATGAACCACTCATCGACCGGCCGGAACACCAGCTCTTCCTTGCACCTCCAGCAGTGCGGATAAACGTGCGGATATTTCTCACGCGCAACCAAAAACCCGTTGCTCTTCAGCGCCGCGATAATGTCGTCCGCCACTTCATTCGCATTGCGTTTCGTAAACTGTCCAAATCCATCGAGGAAAACCGAGCTATCGTCCAGCGGAGCGATAAACGGAATCCCGTTCTCTTTGCCAAGTTGTTGGTCTTCCGCGCCGCAGCCAGGCGCGATGTGCACCAGCCCCGTGCCTTCCGCTTCGCTGATTTCCTTCCATGCAATGACGCGATGCGCTTCCGCCGCGCTCTTTCCGCCGCCCGTTTCTCCGTATGGAAAAACTCCGCCCGGCGCTTTCTGCGCAGGTAAGTCGTCGAACGGCCCTTGATACGTAAGGCCGATCAAATCCTTCCCAGGAAGTTCCTCGATCACCTCGACCCCGCCACTGCCCTTCAAAATCGTCCGAATTGACGGCAACTTGTGCGTCTCGTGCTTCCCTTCCACTTGCAAATCCTGTACCCGGTCGTGGTCAAAATTTCTTTTCGCAACGTAGTAGAACCAGTCTCCGTGCTTGATCTTGAGATAGGTCATCTCGGGGTTCACAGCCACCGCGACGTTCGAGGTCAGCGTCCACGGGGTCGTCGTCCAAATCAGAAGTGCAGTTCGCTCCGCACCTCCGATCGGAAATCGCACAAAAACGGAAGTGTGCGTCGTAATCCGCCGTCCCTCCGCCACTTCCATCTGCGAAAGCCCCGTCCCACACCGCCCACACCATGGCATCACATCGTGCCCGCGATAAATGAATCCTTCCCCGTGGCACTTCTTCAAAAATGACCAAATCGTGTAATTGTTCTCGTCCGAAAAAGTAAAATAGCTTCCGCCGTATTCCGCCGAGCCAAGTTTCCGCACAATCTCGCTCGCCCGTGCAGTTTCCGTAAACCCGCTCGGCAGTTTTACCGTGATCACGCGGTCCCCGTCCGCTAAAGCATCGCGCAAGGCAATCAGCACTTTGGGATCATCCCAATCGCACCAATACCCCAGCCGAATTGACTGCTCCGTCTGCCGCGCCGCATAGGTCAGCACGCGTTCCTTGCAAGCCCGCACAAAATTCTCAATCCCAAAGTCACGTATCTCGCGCTTCGTCTTCAACCCGAGGCTCTTCTCGACTTCGACCTCGACCCACAATCCCTGGCAATCAAATCCATTCTGATACCGCAACGCGCACCCGCGCATCGCGTTGTAACGCTGATACATGTCCTTCAGCGAGCGTCCCCAAGCATGATGCACCCCCATTGGATTGTTCGCCGTGATAGGTCCGTCAAGAAACGACCAGCGCGGCCCGTTCACCGTCTGTTCGCGCAACTTCTGAAAAATTTGGTTCTCCTCCCAGAAGCGCAAAATCTCACGCTCCATCGCAGGAAAATCCGGCACTCGCGGCACTGGTTTATAAATGTTCATTGGCAATGTCTTCTTAGATTATCATAGCCGCCAAGCGCTCCCGCCCGGTTGCGCGCCGTAAGCCTCTCCTCTAAACTCAAGTTTCGATTCCAGCGGCCGGGAGCTTGCTTGCGGACTATCCTTCGCGTTCTCATTTGGATCTTTACGGTAGTCCTCATCGTCCTCTGCACAACCACCTGGTGGATTGTCTACCGCCCTCTACCGCAGCTCGACGGCACCATCTTCCTCCCCGGCCTGCATAAAGAAGTCACCGTGGAGCGCGACAATTGGGGCATCCCCCATATCCGCGCCGCCTCGCTCGAAGACGCCGTGGAAGCCGAGGGCTACGTCATGGCCCAGGACCGCCTATGGCAACTCGATTTGATGCGCCGAGCTTCGCGCGGCCAGCTCTCGGAAATCGTCGGCCCTCTCGCCCTCAAATCAGACCGCCAATTCCGGACTTTCGGCTTCTCCCGCGCCGCCGAACGCGACTTCGCCGCCATGGATCAGGAATCTCGCACCCTTATGGAAGCCTACGCCCGCGGCGTGAACCGCTTCATCGACCAGCATCAAAAAAGTCTTCCTCTCGAGTTCTCTCTCCTCAATTACAAACCTCAACACTGGCAGCCCACCGATTCCCTCGTCATCGCCGGCTACATGTACCAAACGCTGACCGACACGTGGGAACGGGAGCTAGATCGCGCCAAAATCGAAGCCCGCGTAGGCCCCGAGCGTTCCAAGGATCTCTTCGCCGAAGATTCCCCAATGGATCATTTCGTCATCGGCGATCCACACGTCCCCAACGACGGCTCAAAAGCCTCCCGCGTCCGCCCCGACCATCGCCAGGAAGATGACGATTCAGATGACACCGTTTTAAAAGCAGCCCTAGGCGGCACCACCAACGTTGCCACACCCGAAGGGCCCGCCGATCTCACGTCCGCGCTCTGGCCCTCCATTCAAGACTACCTCGAACAAACGCAATCCGAGATTCGCCAAGGTCTAGGCAGCAACAACTGGGTCGTCAGCGGTAATCACACCGCCACCGGCAAACCTCTCCTCGCCAATGACACCCATCTCGAACTCTCCATCCCGCCGATCTGGTACGAAATTCATCTCAGCGCGCCCAACTACAACGCCGAGGGCTTCACTCTCCCCGGCGCTCCACTAATCGTCATCGGCCACAATGACCGCATCGCCTGGGGCTTCACCAACAACGGCGCCGACGTCCAGGATCTCTACATCGAAACTTTCATCCCACCCGATCTCCATTACCGCGTCCCCGGCAAACCCGGATGGGCCAAAGCACAGGTCTTCGATGAAGTCATCCACGTAAAGGACCACCCTGACGAACACTTTCAAGTCGTAGTCACGCGCCACGGCCCGATTGTTCGCATAGACGGAGATAAAGAATATGCCCTGAAGTGGACCGCCCTCGAACCCGGCGGGCTCGGTAACACTTACAACTGGCTCTCCCGCGCGCAAAATTGGGATGAATTTCGCGCCGTCATGAAAAACGTCTGGGGCCCCGGCCAAAATGCCGTTTACGCCGACGTCGAAGGCAACATCGGCTACTTCATGGCCGCCCGCGTCCCCATTCGAAAGAGAGGTCACGGTGAAGTCCCCGTTCCAGGCGACACCGACGACTACGAGTGGACCGGCTACATCCCTTTCGACCAGCTTCCCCAAGCCCTCAACCCCGATAGCGGCCTAATCGTCACCGCCAACGCCCGCGTAGTCGGCCCCGGTTACACGCCCTATCTAACCGATCGCTGGGAAGAGCCCTATCGCACCGCTCGAATCTACGATCTTCTCCATAATAAAAACGGCCTCCGCCCTATCGACATGCTTCGAGTGGAAACCGATATCTACAGCTACCCTGACGTTTTCCTAGCGGACCAACTCCTCTCTGCCGCGAAAACCGCGCAACCGAAAGACCCTCGCGCCGAAAAACTGATAGAAGGCTTGAGGGACTGGAACGGAATCGCCGACGCCGATTCCCCACTCGTCTCTTTCCTAGAAATGGCCCGCCGCTCATCGCTGCATCTGCTCCTCGAACCCTATCTCGGCAACGACACGAATCTCTACGAATGGCGCAGCACGGCCTTCCTCCAAAAAATCCTGACCGAGCGCCCCCCAAACTGGCTCCCTCCCGCCTTCAAGAGCTACGACGAATTGCTAGCCGCCGGCGCCGATCGCGCCGTCAACATGCTCGTCGAACAATCAAAAAGCAGCCGCATCCGGGACTGGGAATGGAAGAAGTTCGATTCCCTCGACATGCTGCATCCCCTCGGCCGCCAAGGCGCGCTCAAACAATTGCTAAGCATCAGCGGGAAACCGCAATCCGGCACGCTCTACAGCGTCCGTGCCGCCACCACTCACCATGGCCCCTCCATGCGCTTCATCGCCAATCTTGCCAATTGGGATGATTCCATCCTCCTAATCCCCGCCGGCGAATCCGGCCAATTAGGCAGTGGCCATTACACCGATCAATTTTCTTACTGGTATGAAGGCAAGCCCATCTTCATCCCTTTTAGCGCTCCCGCCGAAGCAAAAACTCGAAAGCATGTCCTAACTCTGAAACCATCTTTGTGATCGAAGCCGATCCCGACCCAAACATGCCCGAACTCCCCGAAGTAGACGCCGTTGCACAAAGTCTGCGCCCCCTGGTCTGGCGCCAGCAAATCCGCTGCGTTCACGTCCTCCACGCGATCGCGACGAAACCGCAAGATCCATCTCATCTCGCGAGAATCGCCGAGGGCCAGCAAATCCTTGCGGTCAAGAGACGCGGCAAATATCTCTTCCTCCAGCTCCCAAACGCCATCATCACCCTGCATTTCAAGCTCGACGGCCACCTTCTCTGGTTCTCCAGCCCAGCAAAAATGCTCGCAGTCGCCAACCAACCCGCCTCTGGCGTCCACGTCGACGTGGCCTTCGAGCTCGACAGTGGCGTCCTCGGCTTCGCCGACGACCGCCATTTCGGCCGAGTTCAAGCATGGCAGTCCGAACAAACCTGTCCCGCGCTTGCAGCCCTGGGCGTCGATGCGATGTCCCCCGATTTCATGCCCGCCCTATTCGCAAAATTGCTCGCCGCCTCGAAGCGCCCGCTCAAGGACTTCCTCCTCGATCAATCCCGCATAGCCGGCGTGGGCAACATCTATTCCTGCGAATCCCTCTGGCACGCCAAACTCAACCCCCGACGCCGCGCCAATTCCGTAAGCGCCGCCGAATCCCGCCGCCTCCACAAAGCGATTGTTTCCGTTCTCGCGCGTGCCTTAGAATGCTGTCTACATCCGCCGCCCGATTTTCGCGACCCGGATTGGTGGTTTCAAGGATTGGAAAAAAATCTTCGCGTCTACGATCGCGAAGGAAAACCATGCCGCCGCTGCGGAAACGAGGTCAAGCGCGTCGCGCAAGGCGGCCGTTCCACTTACTTCTGCGCGCACTGTCAAAAATAGAAGCCAAGTTCAGAGGCCTATCGCGTGAATCAACCCGCACCAAAAAAGCCCGAGCCACCTAAGAAGCCCGACTTCGAGCGCTCTCTCGCGCGCCTCGAAGAGGTCGTCCGTCGCCTCGAAAGCCCGCAGCTTTCGCTCGACGATGCCATGAAGCTCTTCGAAGAAGGCGTCGCTCTTTCCCGCGAATGCCAAAAGCAACTCGAAGAAGCAGAAGGCCGCGTCGAAATCCTCCTCAAAAAAGCAGATGGCAAACTGGGCGCCGAGCCTTTCGATCCCGAAGCCGAGGCCGAATCGTGATCCACACTGCCCCCACAAGCTGCCCGATCATCCAGGGAACGCCAATCTCCAGATGGGCATCTAAACCTGCTCTCCCCCTACGCTTCCCATTCCCTCCACAATGAATCTCCCCAACTTCTTTGAAGAAGACCGCATGGCAGTCGACGCCTCTCTAGACCGTCTCATGCCCGCGGAGTCGGCTCAGCCGCCATCCATTCATCAGGCCATGCGCTACAGCGTCTTCGCTGGCGGAAAACGCATTCGCCCCATCCTCTGCCTAGAAACCGCCCGCATTTTCGATTTAAATGTCGCGCCAGCCCATTACCCCGCCTGTGCCATCGAGTTCATCCACACATATTCCCTCATCCACGATGACCTCCCCGCTCTCGACAACGATGATCTCCGCCGCGGCAAGCCCACAAGTCACAAGAAATTCGGCGAAGCCGCCGCCATCCTAGCCGGTGACGCTCTGCTCACTCTGGCATTCGAAACAATCGCCGCCACCCCCGTTGACGCCAACCGCCGTGTCGCTATGCTCTCAGAAATTTCTGCCGCCGCCGGAACCATCAACGGCATGGTCGGCGGCCAAGTCGCCGACCTCGAAGCCGAAGGTAAGCGCATCGACTTCGAAATGCTCGAATATATCCATCGATCCAAAACAGCCGCCCTAATTCGTGCATCCATCTCTTCCGGCGCAATCTGTGCAGGCGCCTCCCCCGAAGATGTCGCGGGCCTTAGAAATTTCGGCGAATCCCTCGGTCTCCTCTTTCAAGTCACCGACGACATCCTCGACATTGAAGAATCCTCCGCCGGCCTCGGCAAAACCGCCGGAAAAGACGCGGCTCAGCAAAAAGCCACCTACCCCGCCGTCTATGGCCTCGAACGCTCGCATCAAATTGCAACCGAACTCGCATCAAAAGCCATCGCCGAACTCGCGTGCTACGCCGAGCGCGCTTCACGTCTCCGTGAAATCGCCGAATACCTCGTCCACCGCCGCGCGTAGACCCGTCCTTCTCTAGATGACGGTGCTCCCCATCTCTACTCAAGCCCTCGGCTATTGGAAGCTGTCTACAGTATGGTGTCGGTTTTCAGTTCTCCCAAGCGACACGGAACACAAATTCAAAATGATAGGATGTTGTCGCACCCCATGGCCACTCGCGTCCCAGCCCTCGTCGTCGGCGCCGGAATCTCCGGCCTCGCGTGCGCTTACTACTTGCGCAAATCCGGTATCGACGCCCATGTCGTCGAAGCCTCCCCGCGCCCAGGCGGCATGATCCGCTCCGAATTCCGCGACCGCTACCTCCTCGAACTCGGCCCCCAGAGTTTCAGCAGCACTCCTCAGCTAGCCGATCTCTGCCGTGAACTCGGCATCCAAAACGAATTAATCGAAGCTCCGCCCGGCGCGCCAAGAT
Organism: Candidatus Acidiferrum sp.; assembly: GCA_049794595.1. Classification (GTDB taxonomy): domain Bacteria; phylum Acidobacteriota; class Terriglobia; order Acidiferrales; family UBA7541; genus Acidiferrum. Next base: position 1,281 of record JBARCY010000397.1, on the reverse strand, counting down.
TCGTCCTAACCAACAGCCAACTAAAACCCGCGCCTCTCAGCCCGCCCGCCTTCTTCGCCTCTTCCCTTTTCAGCGTCCGCACAAAAGCGAGCGTCCTCCGCAACCTCTTCGGCCACACTACCCCTCCAGAATCCGACGAATCCGTCGCCGCCTTCACGCGCCGCAAGTTTTCCGCCGAACTCCTCGACAAACTCGTTGGCCCCTTCGTTTCCGGCATCTACGCCGGCGACCCCGAAAAACTCAGCCTCCGCGCGGCCTTCCCTCAACTCCACGAAGCCGAGCGCACCGCCGGCAGCGTCATCCGCGGCATGCTCCGCGCCGCAAAGTCCAAGCCGAAGCCACGCCACAAACCAACTCTGCAATCTTTCCGCGAAGGAAACGAAACTCTGGTCCGCGCGCTCACCGCCAATCTCGGCCCCGCTCTCCGCTGCTGCGTCGAGGTCACCTCGCTTCAACACGGAGGCGCGGGATATCGCCAAACAGGCGCTCGTTTCGTCGTCAACGTCAAATCCGAATCAGGTAACGATTCGATCGTCGCCGATCACCTTGTCCTTGCCACCCCGCCGAACGCCGTGGCAAAACTTTTGTGTAGCAAATCTGGAAAAATAGAAGAATGCCGGCTGAGCGAAATCGAATTTGCCCCCCTCGCCGTCGTTTCTCTCGGCTATAAAAAATCAGCTGTCGGCCATTCTCTTGAAGGCTTCGGCTTTCTTATCTCGCGCTCCGAAAAACTTCGCACGCTCGGCACCGTCTGGAATTCTTCCCTCTTTCCCGGCCGCACTCCCGAAAATCACGTCCTTCTCACCAGCTTTGTAGGCGGCGCTACGGATCCTGTCGCAGTGTCGCTACCGGCCGCGGACATCGTCGCCCTCGTGCATCGCGAATTAGCTCCTATCCTGACCATCGGCCAGCCTCCCACCTTTACAAATGTTCAGCTCTATGAACGCGCCCTTCCCCAATACAATCTCGGCCATCTGGATCGCATTGCGCGTCCATCCGAGTTTGGCTCTCGTTGCGAGAATCTCTGGTTCGCGGGAAACTATCTGCGCGGCCCGGCCATCGGCGCCTGCATCGAGCAAGCTCAGTCTGTTGCAAACGAAATCCGCGCCAGCGTCTCAGGAGTAAGTTCGTGATGACAGAGCCCGACACCAAGGCGTCATCCGAAACGCCGTTTCTGCCGTATAGTCTTTGAGGAGAGGAAGAAGCCGACTCTCGTGTTCCTGGCGGCTTTCACATCCAGCGGTCCCCGCGAAGTGTCGCCAGACGCGACGCTGCTGACGC
>JBARCY010000396.1:0-3247 GCA_049794595.1 Candidatus Acidiferrum sp. | reverse complement strand
AAACAAGCGTCATCTCGTTTCTGCTCTCCTTCTGGTGGCTTGGAGCTTCGGCCTTCTCACAAGAGCATCAGCTCAGTCGAATCCATCGAATCAACAGCCAAACGTCGTCGCCTTAGTCGAGAAGCTTGCTAATGCTGACGAAATCGAACGCGGAACCATCATGGACCAGCTGGACCAAATCAAAGATCCAGATGTGCTCGTCCCTCCCGTCCTGGCCGCCCTCGACACAGTTGATCCTCCAGACGCCTGGAAACTTCTCGACATCTTGGCAAGGTTTAGTGACAGCGTGAAACCTGAACCGCTTATTCGTCTTGCACGCAGGTCCGACCCTGTCCCGCCCACGCTGAAGCCACAATTGATCTCAATGGGCGAGCGCACCAGGCAGCCACTTCTCAAAGCAATCGACGACGCTTGCGTCGCTTGGAAGCCAGAGCCCCCGATTTCTAACTCTGCGACAGACAGCCAAGACGGCGACTCAGAGAATCAGGCGGCACATGCACGGAAGTTCTTGCATTGGGCTTCCGGCGCTCTCGCTGACATGGGTTCAGCCGGATTGAATGATCTCTTGCAGATGCTTCGTGGCCACAACGCGTGCCAGCAGGGTGCGGCGCAATCTGGCCTTACTCAGTACGTGATCGGCGTACCATCAACGCTCGATCCCAGCGTCGTGCACGGCTTGTCGGCTGCGCTAGCCGCAGCCGACCCGAGTGTCCAGAAAGCCGCAGTGGCCGTCGTTGACCCTATGATCGGCTTCGGACGCGCCACTTTGTCCCCAGCCATGACGACGTCCCTCTTTGCCATCTTGAAGACCCATCCGGACGCTGAGGCCCGCCGCACCGCTTTTGGTCTACTTCAGCACGCACGCGGCGACGCGCCCAAAAGAGCTGCCGAAATCGCCTCACACGATACGGACGAATCCATCCAAAATGAAGCCACCGACTTCTTGGAAAACCTGCCGAGGCCGCACTAATCCTGAGATCCTGGATACTCTAATTACTCAAATGGACGCCCTTTTCCACCATGCCCTCTAGTCCGGGATTTATCCTCGCTTCGCGCTCCCAAAGTTGCGCCTAACCTCCGTCCGCGGTATCGGCGCCTGGACGGTCGAAATGTTTTTGATTTTCCGCCTCGGGCGCCCGGACGTGCTTCCCATCCACGACCTCGGCGTACAAAAAGGGTGGTCCATCACCTACGGCAAAAAACACAAACCCAAACCCAAAGAACTTCTGGCCTTCGGCGAACGCTGGCGCCCCTATCGCACTGTCGCCAGCTGGTATATGTGGCGAGCCTGCCACCGCGCCGGCAACGCCGCCATGCGCAATATCCGACCCGCCAAAGTCCGCCGCAAACTTCGCGGCAAGAGCACGCGCAAGCCGCCGAGGCGCTGAGCGCCTATGGAGTTCCTGTTAGACGAGGCGACTGCGCCCGCCTGGAATCGGGACTCGGTAGCGCGGCGTTCGTGGCCTTGCCTCAGAGCTTCTTAAATTGTTAGCGAATTTGCGTGAGCTCGCGCACGAGAAGGTAGACGGCGGCAATTCCAGCCAGGAGCACTCCGCTTTCAAGAGATACGGAAATGCGGTGTAGGCGGCTGAACTCGGCCAGCAAAGGGCTGTCCGCAGCCGTCGCCTGAATCGACCCCATTTGCGTGCGCAACCCAGCCATCCGCGCGCTGACGGTGGACTGGGAAATCGCTGTCAGCACGATCATGAGCGCCACGCAAAGGGCAGCTGGAGTTGCAAGACTGGCAAACGTCCGGGTTCTCACCAGCCGCACCAACAGGAACAGAATGCCAAGAGCAATGCCGCCCAGATGCATTCGCGTCAGCGAATACCCCACCATGGCACCAGCCTGGTCGCGGCTAGCCAGTATGCCAAACGCCCCCGGCGCCACCACAAAGCTCAGAAACACGTCGCTCCCGAGCCACAGGCTAACGCATAGAAACTCAATCGTACGAAGAACGGAGGACATGTCGAGTTTTCAGTAAAATAGTTTCGGCAGAGCGTTGAAACGAGTCCCCTTGGGGATTCTCCCGTTCGAGCAAAACGAGAATACACCATGAATGAGCAGACCGCGCACAATCCGTTCAAATCGGGGCTGTGGCTCTGCTGGATAGCAATGTTCATCTTGCCAGTCGGCTTATTGGCGATCGGCGGTGGCCCATGCGCCGGACCGCGAAACGCGCTCGGTTCCGCAATTTTGCTAGGTGTCGGGTGTGGAGCTGCCTGTGCAGCAATCGTAGGAGCAGTGCGAGTGCTGCGCTCAATTAGGGCTCGGGCCGTCGCAGGGAAGCTCTGGGGCGTCTGTTCCATCCTGTGCGCTGGCCTCGCGGCGTTTGTTGGAGGGTTCTACGTCCTTTTGGGGTGTGTTTCACTGCAAGCCTTCCTGCAATATTGATTGTTTGAAGGTTCGCTACGCCCACCGTTTGAACACACGGTGCAAGTCCTCTTTTGGCAGGGTCCAGAAATTAATGGCAGAATTGAGTTTAGATGGTGGGCGACAAAGGACTTGAACCTTTGACCTCTCCCGTGTGAGGGGAGCGCTCTAACCAACTGAGCTAGTCGCCCGGCCTGTACCGCCGCGACGCTCCGCAGCGTCATCTATTTGTAACAGGAAGGACTTGGGTTTTCAACCGATGTCCACGGCCACATCGCAGATCGTTTCGCAACTCCAGCGCTCCATTGCCCAAGCAATTTACGGCAAGGAAGAGGCCATTCAGCTCGCACTGATCACGCTTCTAGCCCGCGGCCATCTGCTCATCGAAGACGTTCCCGGCGTCGGCAAGACCACCCTGGCCCAAGCTCTCGCGAAATCGTTTCATTGCAGTTTTCAGCGCATCCAATTCACTTCGGATTTGCTTCCAAGCGACGTGCTCGGCGTCAGCGTCTACAATCCCGAGACGCGCGAGTTCGAGTTTCGATCGGGGCCGATCTTCGCCAATGTCGTGCTGGCCGACGAAATCAACCGCACCACGCCGCGCACGCAATCCGCTCTTCTCGAAGCAATGAATGAAGCGCAAGTCACGGTGGATGGCAAAACTTTGCAACTGCCGCATCCTTTTCTCGTCATCGCCACGCAAAATCCCGTCGAGCACCACGGCACCTATCCGCTGCCCGAATCCCAGCTCGACCGCTTCCTGATGCGCATCAAGATGGGTTATCCCTCGCACGAAACGGAACGCGAAATACTGCGGAAGCACATCCATGACGATGCGCTGGCGGCCCTTGAGCCCGTCGCTGACGTCAGCGAC
>JBARCY010000395.1:0-8359 GCA_049794595.1 Candidatus Acidiferrum sp. | reverse complement strand
GAGAGTTGAGTGATGGCTCCGTTCATGCTGATCGAACTGACGAAAAGAACGGCAACGATAATCCAGAAAACGTAAGAGCGCAGGCCTAGCTGCCAGGTCACTCCAGAATGCGCAATCGGGGCAGATTCTTCGTGGGCTGATCCCCGCTCCCTGATATAGCGCCAACTGAGAGGCAGGCCGAGGAGCAGGGCGATCGCGCCGAGGGATGCGTAGGATGCCCGCCAGCCGGAGCGGCTGAGAACCGCTTGCGCGACCACCGGGAGGATCAAGGCGCCCAGGCCCGCTCCCAACATGACGAAAGCCAGCGCGGTACCTAAGCGCTGCTGAAACCACGTGGAAATGGAACGTGAATAGGCCAAATGGGCGGCGCCGTTTCCGACCAGTCCCAGGACAATGCAGACGGCGTAGAACTGCCATAAGTGAGAGCGCAAGAAGGCAAGCGAAGCGATCGCACAACCGAAGACAGCCATGCACGGAAGAATGATGCGGCGCGGGCCAAACCGGTCGAGCAGGTGGCCGAGCAGCGGGGAGACTAGACCCAACGTGATGGCGGCGAGACCGAAGCCGAGTGAGACGGCGCCGCGGCTCCAACCGAATTGCGCGCCGAGAGGTTTCACAAAAACGGTGAAGGTGTAAACGAAGAGCGAACCGAAGCCTGCCATCACGCCGAGACACGCGGCGAGAACGACGCGCCAGCCGTAATAGCGGGGATTAAATTCGGTGGGGGTGGAGGCGGATTCGGGGCTTTGCACTTAGTCTTTTCCTAGCCTTCAGATGGTGCGTGTTGTGGCTGTATTTTGTAGCACAGAAAGGATGCCGAGGGCGGGTCGCTCCGAGGCCGAACAAGTTCCGGAGCTACGGCCGCGAGGGAGAGGAGCGGTCATCCTCACAAGGATGACCGTACAGGAGTCGCCGGGGCGGGATTGAGTTATACGTGTTGAGCAAACCAGGCTATGGCACCCTCACGGTTATTGTACCTTCTTCGCGGCTTTTCCCCATTCATAAGTGATGATGGGATGGCATGCTTTTCCGGTAGCTGCGAAGGTAGCTGAACCGGAATTCTTGCCAGACACGTCAGCTTGGACTTCAACAGCGAGTTCTCCCTGGGCAGAAGCTTCTTGAGTGCCAGTGGTCGCGTCTTTTCCGAAGCTGGAAGAAGTCAGTACACTTTCACCCGGTTCAAAACCGGCGCCCCGAATCACAAACGAGGTAAATTTTGTGTTTTCGAGCTCTACGTTCAAAGTGCATTTCCCATCTTGAGTCTGAATCGGGAAAGGGTAAGCGCGCGCATAAGCTCGCACCGTGCCGTCGGTCGACACGATGGCAAAGTCTACCGGCTCCCCCTTGTGGTAGTTATCGATATCCAGCGACGCTCGTTCGAGAGGATAACAATGCGAACCCGCTAGGGGGGATCGCCAGGTTGGGATTGCCCCGGACAGACCAGCGTTCCAGTCCCGTTAGCCAAATAACCGGTTAAAACGGGCCGAGTCTTATGATCTCCCGATTGCATCATCCAGAGCGAATAGGTTTCTCCTGCGGGGAATCCGGAGCTCTCGACGTGGTAGATGATAGCGGTACCATGCTTGCCTTGCTTTCGTTCCGCTTCCTTCAACACCATGTGGGCCCCAGGCGCGGGATGGTATCCCCAGTTCTTGAAATTAATTGGCGTCTTGTCTTGAACAACTCCCGCTGTGACATCCGAAGACGCGAGAGCCCGTGATGGGAATTTTGTTGCCTTTGGTTGGGCGTTTTGCAGGCTCTCGATCATTTTCTTGTAGATGGGAACGGACCAATTCTGTTTGACCAATCGGCCGTAGTACCCCTTGCCGGTGGAAATGTGGACACGCGTCTGATCGCCCTTCGCTTCGAGAATGGCAGTTACGCTCTCACCGCCGGAGCCAGGATGTTTGAAGGTGGCGCTCACGCGAGGGCGCTTGCACTCGATGCGACTGACTGTGGCCTCCATGACATTGCAATTCTGGCTTTCCATGGCGGGCTTGAGAGCGGGCACCACTTTGCTTATTTCGAATGGAATTACTTCGTCGACGGTTTGCGCAGCGAAGTCGAGAGGAGTGGGGACGTACTTTTCCTCCGGTGACGTTTTGTCAAAACTTTCTTCGTCCTCCCATTGCCAGAAGGGCCAAGCGCCGCGTCCCGCGAACCGGAACGCCCCGTCTTGATAGATGTAGGTATCCTCCCAACTGATAGCTTTGTACTCTCCGGGGAAGACAGTTTGCGAGGTGGTTGTCAAGCTTGACGAAAAAAAAGCATTGAAGCAAACGGGCTGCTTGACGGTGACGATGCCGCTGGGTTTCATGCTGTCAGGCCCGGAGATTTTATCGGCGCTTGGAGGATCTGGCGGACCGGGTTCGAGGTCAGTGGTCAACTTTCGGGCTTTCGTGCGGGCGAGATCCTGGAGACGATTTTCGGTTTGGTTCACGTAATTCTTGAACAGCCGGTCGTAACGCTTGGCTAATATTTCATTTAGTTCGGGCCTAATTTGGCCACCAAACCGCTCGGCGGAGCGGGGCAAACGGAATTGCTCCAGCAGACGCCGTCCCTCGGTGGCATCGCCTTTTTGATACGCTTCGACGACGGCAGAAATCTGGGCGCTGAATCCATCCGCTGTTTGGGGATAACCTGGCGTCGGTTGCTCTTGAGGCGCCTGTGCTGAAGACGAGCCGGAAAGAGGCGAGGATTGGGGGTTTTCGGACGGAATGTGCCCCAAAGAGCGCAACGTCGCGTGAGCAAACAAGCCGTTAGGACCAGGAGCAGACAGCGCCCCCAACAGTCCGCAAAAGATCATCGTCAATTTGCTTGTCAGTGCAATATGCAGTTTTCACTTCGCTGGAAGAATCAGCAACGACCACTCGTCAAAGTCCTTCGAGATCGAAGTATGCCGAAAGTTGGCAGAGCCTATTATGCCGGATTGGCAGGCTGTAAATTCAAGGGTGACCCGCATCAACACGGTAGACTATTTCGTGAGCCGGCCACAAAGCGCCGACGGCCGCGCCGATGACGAGACTGGGAGCGGCAAATATCGCCGCCTGCTGGCCCCGCGTGAGGTAAAAGAAACAGTTAGAAGGCTTACATGGACCGCCGGTCGCGGCGCCTAGACCCGCTCCGATGCCGGCGCCTACTCCAGCCCCAATAAATGTATTACGCAGACGATGCTTGTTTTTCATTAGCATAACGATGCGGACATCCTGCTTCTGGAACGTTTGCTCACCCGATTTCATTTGCAGGGTGATTGCGGCGTCTGTGACAGCCGAGAACGTCCCGCTCTCTTTCTTGGAGTTCATTTCAATCACCTGGATCTTCTGACCGGGTTGAAGCGCGTTCAAATTCGTCCAGGATGACTTGTTCGCCTGGCCTGAAGACACGCATGGTATCCCCAACAAGCACAGAGCAATGAGCAGTGTTCGCATGATGTCGTTCCTTCGCTTTCCCTTGCGCATCAGACTGAGTTTCCGCTGTGGCGTTGCTTTTGGATGCGTGCATTCCCGGGATGAAGATCGGCGAGACAATGCACCTAAGGCTGACAAGTGCCTAGATCTTTAGTTATCTTTACCGTTTCCCAGCCAGGGGGGTTACTGCCCTTCGTTTTGATCTTTTTTACCCGTAACGTCATTCGCTCGTTTGGTTTAGCGCCTGTCGTATCGCCGGAGAGTGCGTAAATTCGCTTGTCTTTTTCGTTGGTCACCAGTAGGCCGTTCGGAGCGGCATTGACACATCCGGTGATTGTTCGCTTCTGCCCAGCGTTACGGACGAGGAGAACGACGACTGTCACGAGAGCCGCAGTTCCCACGATGCCGACGATAAAAATGGTGTCCACGGCTTTCTGCAGCTGATCCGCTGCGGCAGCTGTGGAGAGCGCCAAACAAAGTACGCCGATCACTGCGATTCGAGAAAGGGGGCGAAAATTCACGTTATTCTCCTCGTATATGCGGCGCGGCCAAGTTTGCAGGGCACAGGCTCACGGAGGCATGCGAAGGCGTGCCCATGCTCCGGCCGAGTGGCCACAATGGCTAGAAATAGAAAACCCCGGCGCGGTAAGTGCTTCATCTCACAAATATTTCGAGCACGTCAATGGGAAGAGGCTGAGATGTGTCTGAATACTTGGCTGAAGGCGCAAACTATTGATAGCGGGGATTTTGCATTGGACTTAGAGGCCCGTGGGGCACAGAATGGCAGACAATCTGCAGGAGTGTTGATTGGAGAAACCCTCGATAACCTTTTGTTTCGGCCCTTTCGAGCTCCGCGCCCGGTCGCGGGAAGTGTATAAGCATGGGATCAAGCTCAAGCTGCGCCCGCAACCCTTTCAAATCCTTACGGAGCTCCTGAGAAAGTCCGGAGAACTGGTTACCCGGGAAGAACTGCGGGAGAAGCTGTGGTCCCCGGAGACGTTTGTAGACTTCGAGCAGAGCCTTAATACTTCGGTGAAGGAACTGCGCGCGGCTCTGGGTGACTCCGCTGCGGAACCGAAATATGTGGAGACCGTGCCGAGAATTGGGTATCGGTTTATTGGCAAGGTGGTCGAGACAAGAGTTGGAAGCTCCGCCCAGGAGGTTTTGCACGACACGGCGGGTCCGGTGACGTCGGTCCGTATCGAGGCGAAGAGAACGAAATGGACGTGGATCGCAGCGGCCGGTGTGGCGTTACTGCTCGTGGGACTGGCGATGTGGTTGTTCTTACCGGTACCGCCTCCGAAGGTCACGGGTTCCGTTCAGCTAACTGCGGACAGCAACCCCTGCTGCCCGATGGTCACCGATGGTGTACGGTTGTACTTTCGCGAGAATCGCCCCGATGGGCCGGAGCTTGCCCAGGTATCGGTCATGGGCGGCGACATCTCTTTGCTGCCGGTTCCCATCAGCCATCCGGTGATTGCAGATATTTCTCCGGACCACTCCCAGCTGCTCATCACTACGTATGACTCTCCAAAGGCTCCGTTCTGGGGCTTGCCCCTGCCCTCCGGATCGCCACGTCGGATCGGAGATATCGAGGGCGGGTGGGCGAGTTGGGCGCCTGACAGCAAACATCTTTTATTTGCGCGTGATTTCAATATCTACTTGGCCGCTGAAAATGGAAATGACGTAAGAAAAGTGGTGTCGGGAGCGGAAGGGAACCCCGAGCAGCTCCGGGTTTCGCCAGATGGATCCCGGATTCGATTTACCGTCAACAATCGGCGTGCACACACCCAAACGTTGTGGGAGGTCCGGGTCGATGGTTCGGGTCTTCATCGGTTGCTCCCCGGATGGGGGAGTCCGCCGAATGAATGTTGCGGTCAATGGACACCGGACGGGCGATATTATGTATTCGAAAGTGACGCGGGCGGGGGCGCGCATGACATCTTTGCCCTGCGGGAGTCGCGAGTTCGGGGTTTCTTTTCGAAGTCCTCGAACAGTCCGATACGGCTGACCTTTGGACCTTTGAAGTTCGAGGCTCCGGCAGTCTCGTTGGATGAAAAGAAGTTGTTTGTGTTTGGTTGGCATCAGCGCGGAGAACTGGTCCGCTATGACGGCGGGGCAAAACAGTTCGTACCTTTTCTGGGAGGGCTGTCGGCCACGGATGTGGCGTTCTCGCAGGACGGCAAGTGGTTCGCGTACGTTAGCATCCCAAGCTATAACCTGTGGCGGAGCCGGGTGGATGGAAGCGATCGGGTGCAGCTCACGCCGTCGGACGGCAGCATCTCAGCCTTGCCCAGATGGTCTCCGGATGGAAAACAGATCGCGTTCATGGCCAGGGTCGGTGGAAAGGCCTGGACAATCTTTCTGATCGCGGCAGACGGAGGATCGCCGCGGCCGCTGCTTCCCGCGGGCATCGCGGGATCCGATGCTACGTGGTCCGCCGATGGCACGCAGCTAGCTTTCGGGACGGGATTCACGTCGAGTACGCCGAAATCCGATATCGAGATTTTCAACGTGGAGACCCAAGCGATTTCGGCCGTTCCGGGATCGAGCGGAATGTTCAGTCCGCGGTGGTCTCCGGACGGCCGCTACTTGGCGGCGCTATCCTTCGAATATCCAGCAAAGAAGGTCTTCCTTTACAATTTTCGCACCCAAAAATGGAGCGATTGGATCAGCGACCAAGACATAGGATATCCGTCCTGGACCCAAGACAGCCGTTATCTGCAATATCTGGAATACAACGGTGGCGACAATGATCCGAGGGTTCGGCGGGTGAAGGTTGGGGATTCTCGCCCAGAAAACATTTTCACGCTGAAAGGTCTGCGCCGATACCCCGGGAACGCAGGTTTCTGGAGCGATGCCACTCCGGACGGTTCGAGGATGTTTGTCCGCGATGCAAGCGGACGAGATATCTACGCGCTCGACGTCGATTTCCCTTAAAGGAGCCTCCTATTGCTGGTCGGCGGGGCGGGCCGGGGTGGCTTCGCGCTTGACAAAGTGGGCGTACCAGGCCAGGTCGCGCCGAAGGCGGTCCTGAATATGGGAGGGGAGTGTGAATTCGTGGAACTCGTCGGGGTAGACGACGAGTTCCGTGGGGACGCCGAGCCGTTTGAGGGCTTGGTACATTTGCTCGCCGCCGAGGATGGGGACGTTGGCATCGATGTCGCCGCCCATGAAGAGAGCGGGAGTGGTGACTTTGGTGATGTTGTGGAAGGGCGAGACGTGTTCCCAGACGGCGGGCTTATCCCATGGGAGGCCTAACTCGGTTTCGTAGTCGCGCTGGTATTGGTCATGGCCGTAGAGGCTGAGGAATTCGGCGGCGCCGGCGCCGGAGATGGCGGCTTTGAAGCGGGTGGTGTGGGTGATGATGAAGTCGGTGGAGATGCCGCCGTAGGACCAGCCGCCCACGCCGAGTTTGTCGGGGTCGGCGATGCCCTGCTCGATGGCGTAATCGACCATGGCCATGTCGTCCTGGAAGTCTTTGTTGCCCCAATCCGCGAAGATGGCTTTGCAGAAATCCTGGCCGTAGCCGGAGGAGCCGCGAGGGTTGGGAAATAGGACTGCGTAGCCATTGGCGGCGTAAAGCTGGGCTAGATGGGAGAACTCGGCGTAGTAGGCCCAGACGGGGCCACCATGGGGGATCAGAAGAGTGGGATATTTTTTGCCGGGTGAGTAATCGAGCGGCTTGTAGAGGTAGCCGGAGACTGGGGTGCCGTCTTTGCTTTTGAAGTGAACGTATTCGCCGTGGGAAAGCTTTAGCTGGGAGAAGAAAGCGTCGTTGACGTGGGTAATTTGCGCGAGTTTGCCGGCGGTGACGGCGAAGAGCTCGTCGGGGCGGTCGATGGTGGCGATTTGAGCGACTACGTCGCCAGTGGGAGCGAGGGAGTACGAGTTGAGCATGAGGCGGCCGCTGATGGGGCGAGTGAGATTTTCGCCGGTTACGGAAATGCGCAAGAGATTTTGGGCACCGTCATCGTCGGCGATGAAATAGATGGATTTGCTGTCGGGAGCAAAACGCGGATTGGTGACCATGCGGTCGAGGGAAAGAGTAAGGACTTTGGCGGGGCCGCCGGTGGCGGGAGAGACTGCGAGATGTCTGGTGGCGTAGTCAAAGAGTTTCGGATCGAGCATGGTGACGTAGGCGATGGATTGGCCGTCGGGGGACCAAGTGGGAGAAGTGTCTGCGCCTGGATTCGTGGTGACTTGAGTTAGGTGGGCGCCTTTGTCGGTGTTTGCGGCGTCGACGACCCAGATGTCGGTGTTGTAGGTGAGGTCGGGATCGGGCGTGGAACGGTTGCTGGTGAAAGCGAGGAGTTTGGAGTCGGGGGACCAAGCGGGCTCGGTGTCGTCGAAGTCGCCGGAGGTGATTTGAGTAAGGGACTTGTTGGCGATATCGAAGACATAGAGATGAGTGCGGCGGCGGTCGAGGTAGCCGACTTCGTCGACTTTGAATTGAAGACGGTCGATGACCCAGGGCTTTTTGGATTTTTTGTCCTTTTCCTTGCCACTGTCTTGGGAATCGTCGTCAGCAGAAGAAGAAGAATCGGCGGAAGATGCTGATTTATCTTTGGGGGCGTGGAGTTCCTCGGGCGTGGGGTCTTTTAGGATGAGGACCAGGCGGCGACCGTCGGGAGACCAAGCAAAGTCATCGACATCCTGAATAGTATGGGTGAGTTGTTGGGCATCGCCGCCGAGACGATTGAGAAGCCAGACTTGGGTTTTGCCTTCGTTGCGGGCGGAAAGGAAGGCTAGGTATTTGTTATCGGGGGACCAGCGCGGATGGGCGGAGGTGACGCCATCGGCGGTTAGAGGGATTGACTCGCCACCGGAAGCGGGGACCATCCAGATGCGGGTTTCGTTTTTGTCGGTCTTGAGAGTGGCTGTGTCGACGGCATAGGCCACCCATTTGGCGTCGGGGCTTAATTGAGGGTCGTGGACGGCTTGGATGCGGA
>JBARCY010000394.1:0-8842 GCA_049794595.1 Candidatus Acidiferrum sp. | reverse complement strand
AGCGCAAGTACATGATCTGGACGCGAACCTGCCGCTCTACGCAACCACCACGCTTGAAGTCCAAATTGACGATTCGCTCACGCAAGAGCGGCTCCTCACGTGGCTTTCCAGCTTGTTCGGGATGCTCTCCACTCTGTTGGCGTCGCTCGGACTCTCCAGCGTAGTCGCTTTCTCGGTTGCGCGGCGCACACGTGAAATTGGGATTCGCATGGCGCTCGGTGCACAACCCGGCGACATTCTGCGCAGTGTCGTCAGCCGCATGGCCGTGCTGGTGGCCGTGGGCATGATTGCGGGTTTGGCCGCCGCATACGGACTAAGCCGTTTGCTCGGCAGCATGTTGTTCGAAGTGGGAGCCGTGGATCCCCTCGCGTTCGCCGGAGCGTGTTTCCTTCTGGGCACCGTCGCGGCTGTAGCAGCATACTTGCCGGCCCAGCGCGCCACGCAAGTCGACCCCGTCGTGGCGCTACGTTATGAATAGTCGCGCGAAGAATCCGATGAATGGCCAATCAGGAGCACAAATATGATTTGGTTGCGCATCTTGGCTCTTCGCATCAAGGGACTATTTGGCAAAAGCCAACATGAGAGCGAGCTCGACGCCGAACTTCATGCGCACCTCGACGCTCTCATCGCCGAAAACATTCGGCGCGGAATGAGTCCCGAAGACGCGAAACATGCTGCCCGCCGCGAATTCGGCGGCCTCGAACAAGTGAAGGAAGAATGCCGCGACACGCGACGCGTGAATTTCCTGGAAAACTTGCTTCAAGATATTCGTTATGCCCTTCGCGCGCTGGGCAAGAGCCCCGGGTTCACCGCAATCGCTCTGGCTGCGTTAGCGCTGGGGATTGGCGCCAATACAGCCATCTTCTCAGTTGTTAACACTGTGCTGTTGAAGCCGCTCACGTACCCTAACCCAGATCGAATTGTGCAGTTCCTTCTCGCACAACCTGGCCGCACAGCCCTCGGATGCTCGCCAACTGAATTCAACATCTTGCGGCGGCAAAACAGCGTCTTCGAAGATGTCTCCGCTTATGATTCTGGTAGCGCTGGGATAAATTTGACAGGCGGTGCTTTCCCTGAGCAGATTCACGGCATTCGTGTCACGGTTGACTACTTTCGGCTGTTCGGGGCCCCAATTATTCAGGGGCGGACGTTTACCGCTGCGGAAGATCGGCCGAATGGCGGTCATTTCGTCGTGATGAGTTATGGACTTTGGCGTCGGCGGTTTGGAGGCGATCCTGAACTCGTCGGAAGGGCCATTTCTCTTGGCGGTCAACCGTACACTGTTACAGGAATCGTCGGTCCAGACTTCGTTACCGACCCAGCTGCCGACGTTTGGATTCCATTTCAGATAGATCCGAATAGCGTTGATCAGGGTCACACTTTTATTGCTGCAGCTCGACTACGGCCTGGCGTAACGCTCAGTCAGGCAATCTCTGAGCTTCAACTAGCAGCCGCTCAGTTTCGAGAGAAGTTCCCTGGCGTAAAAGGGCCTCAGGATGGGTTCAGCGCCGAGCTGCTACAAAACGCTATCGTGAGCGGCATCCGTTCCTCTCTTTTGGTGTTAATCGGTGCTGTGAATTTTGTCTTGCTCATAGCGTGCGCAAATGTTGCCAACCTGTTGCTCGTTCGGGCTACGGGCAGGCGTCGGGAGATCGTCGTTCGCGCGGCGCTCGGTGCAGGGCGTGATCGCCTCATTCGTCAACTACTTACGGAGAGCGTTGTCTTGTTCTTGATTGGGGGTGGGCTTGGCCTAATTCTCGGGACAGTGGGTGTCCGTGCGTTGCTTGCGGTGAACCCGGGCAACATTCCGCGGATCGGACAAAATGGATCGGCGGTGACTGTAGATTGGCGCGTTCTGGTGTTTACAATAGGGGTTTCGCTCATAACAGGTATTCTGTTTGGCCTGATTCCAGCGTTGGACGCGTCTCGGGCGGACCTGAGCACCATGCTGAACGAGAGCGGAGGACGGTCGGGGACGAGCTTTCGGCAGAATAAGACGCGCTCTCTTCTGGTGATCAGCGAAACGGCACTCGCTTTGATCCTGCTGGTTGGAGCGGGACTGCTAATCCGGAGCTTCGTTGCGCTCCGAGCGGTCGATCCCGGATTTGATCCGCATAACGTTTTGACATTGCGAATGTCTCTTACTGGTGCGCGTTTCCAGACGACGTCGGGTGTGGCGCAACTGGTCCGTGATTCTGTGCAACGCCTGGACACTCTACCTGGGGTTGAGTCTGCGGGATCCACTTGCTGTCTTCCACTTGAAGGCGGCCCGAGCCTGCCTTTCATAGTTGGAGGTCGGCCATTGGGAAACAGTTCATCGCACGGTCGCGGAGGCTGGGCGAGTGTCTCTCCCGATTACTTCAACGTGCTCAGGATTTCCATTTTGCGAGGCCGTGGCTTTAATGACCGCGACGACGCCACAGCTCCACCTGTCGTGATCGTCAATCAGGCCATGGCTCGCCAGGTCTGGCGCAACGAGGATCCGCTGAACGCAAGGCTTTTGATTGGAAAAGGAATGGGTCCCATTTTCGAAGATGTTGAGCGCCAAGTCGTCGGCATCGTTGGGGATGTTCACGACGCAGGTCTCAATCGGAATCCCGAGCCCACCATGTATCTCCCCGTATCGCAGGTCCCTGACGCGATTACAGCACTGAGTGCCCGGGTCTATCCAATCGCCTGGGTTGTTCGCACGCGCGTGGAACCCCATTCAGTCACCACAGAGATTGAAAGCGAGCTGCGTGCAGCAAGCGGCGATCTGCCGGTTGGTCGAATCCATACAATGAGCGAAATCCTTGTGCAATCTACGGCGAGCGCGAATTTCAACATGTTATTGCTGACGATCTTCGGGGTCTCGGCTCTCGTACTGGCAGCAATTGGGATCTATGGATTGATGGCTTATTCGGTTCGACAGCGCACGCAGGAAATCGGGATCCGCATGGCCTTAGGAGCTAGCGCAGGCAATGTACGAAACATGGTCGTGCTCCAAGGTATGAGGCTAACGCTGATCGGCGTTGGACTGGGCGCTGCAGCCTCGCTGGGCCTAACGAGACTAATCGCGAGTTTCCTCTTTGGAGTGAAAAGCTGGGACCCAATGGTGTTCATGACTGTGCCTATTGTGTTGAGCGCGGTTGCCCTCTTGGCAGTGTGGATTCCCGCTTATCGGGCAACCCGCATTGATCCGCTCGTCGCTCTGCGCTACGAGTAAGTCATGGTTTTTTCAGAACCACAATGAAGGGTGAAAATGGGTTCGAAATTGCGTAGAGTTTGCGCAGCGGCGTCGTGGCACAGGTCGAGTTACTCTGGCGCTGTAGAGCCCGTGTACGAGTAACCGCAAGAGTTCCGCGCACCGTGCTAAAATCTCCGCGCAATGGGGCGCCTCTGCTCTTCCCGTTTCGAGCGAGCGGCGCGACAACTTGGCTGGATGCGCATTGCCGGTCTCGATGAAGCCGGCCGTGGCGCGCTCTTCGGCCCGGTAGTCGCGGCCGCGGTCATTCTCAATCCCAAACGCCGAATCGTCGGACTCGATGATTCGAAAAAACTTCCCGCCGAGCGCCGCACCGACCTTGCCGTGCGCATTCGTGAGCATGCCCTCGCCTGGGCTGTCGCCGAAATCGATGCCCAGCGCATCGACGCCTGGAACATCTACCAAGCCAGCCGCCAAGCCATGACCGCTGCTCTGCAACAACTCTCGATCCAGCCGGATTATTTGCTCATTGACGCCATGCAGCTCGATGTTCTCATCGAGCAAAAGTCGCTCATCAAAGGCGACGCGCGCAGCGTTTCTATCGCCGCTGCTTCCATACTCGCCAAAACCCATCGCGACGCTTGCATGGAAAAGTGGGACGCCGTCTATCCGCAATATGGCCTCGCTCGTCACAAGGGTTACGCCACGCCTGATCATCTTGAAGCCCTGCGACAGCACGGTCCCTCGCCGCTTCATCGCTATTCCTTCGCCCCTGTCCGCGAAGCGAATTGCTGGGCTGCCGGAGCCACGCAAACTCCGCTACCACTTTTCTAGCGCCTCACATAGAATCTCCGCCGGATATTCTAGAGGTCTTTCCGATGCAATGGATTTGCTTCACGCGCCGCGCCGCCGTTTTACTTGCGGTTTCGTCCGCAATTCTTTGTTTGAGGATGCTCTCCGCCGAATTGGGAAGCAGTTCATGGGAAGCCGAAGCACAAACCGTGCTGGCGGCTACGCCGCCGATGGGTTGGAACAGTTGGGACTCCTATGGCGAAACCGTAAGCGAAACCGACATCAGGGCGAACGCAGCGTGGATGGCGGAGCACTTGAAAGCTTACGGCTGGGAATACATCGTCGTGGATGAAGGCTGGTACGTGACGAATCATTCCGCCGGCACGCAGTCCGCCGCCGCGCAATTTAGCCTCGACGCCAACGGCCGCTACATTCCCGCGATCAACTCCATTCCCTCGGCCGAACAAGGCGCCGGCTTCAAACCACTCGCCGAGTACGTTCACTCCCTCGGCCTCAAGTTTGGTATCCACATCTTGCGTGGCATCCCTCGAGAAGCCGTTGCAAAGAATCTTCCGATTGCTGGCTCTTCGTTTCACGCCAAAGCTGCCGCGGATGTCTCAGACACCTGCCCTTGGAACCCCTACAACTACGGCGTGAACACTCATTCCGCCGCCGGACAGGCCTATTACGATTCCATTGCTAAGCTTTATGCCGGCTGGGGCGTCGACTTCCTCAAGGTCGATTGCATTTCCAGCCATCCCTACAAGGGCGACGAAATTCGTATGCTCAGCGGAGCGCTGCGCAAAGTTCACCGTCCCATCGTACTCAGCCTCTCACCCGGTCCGGCTCCTCTCGACAAAGCGACAGAATTGCGCCGCTATGCCCAAATGTGGCGCATTTCCGATGACGTTTGGGATGTCTGGCACAGTGACAAGAATTTTCCCCAGGGCGTAGAAAATCAATTTGCTCGCGCCGCAAAATGGGCCCCGTTCTCTGGCCCTGGACATTGGCCCGATGCGGATATGCTTCCACTGGGCCGCCTGGAACCCGTCGCCGGATGGGAGAAGCCGCGTGCCACCCGCCTCACTCACGACGAGCAGCGCACTCTCCTCACTCTCTGGTCCATCTTTCGTTCTCCGCTCATCATGGGTGGCAATCTCACCTTGTGTGATGACTGGACCGAGTCGGCTCTCACCAATGCGGAATTGATCGGCGTCGATCAGCATTCCAGCGGCAATCATGCCGTCATTTCGACCGATAAAGCCGCCGTTTGGATCGCCACTCCGGAATCCGGTGATGGCAGCTACGTTGCTATCTTCAATCTCGATGCGGTGCCCCAGTCGTTTCATTACGCCTGGAAGGATTTGGGCCTCAAGCGCGAGAAATACAACCTTCGCGACCTTTGGGAGCATGAAGATCTCGGCTCCAAGGAATTCGTCGACGTGACTCTTCCGGCCCACGCATCCGCGATTTACCTGGCGTCCGAGCACTAGCCCATTTTTTATTCGATGCCGACGCGACTCTCCGCAGGAGCACCCCTTGCTCCGCGCCACCACTGCTTTCACAAATCTCCCCGTCTGCAAGTGTCGGTGTCATCGCTGGGAAAGTCTTCAACCGATGTATGTAGTCGCCTATTTCTCCACGAGCTGCGTCGAAGCTCCAACATTCTCCAGCGGCTCCTTTCTCAGGACTTCTTTGCTCCGCAAGGCCCGAAAAACGCCTCTCCCCCGCTTCGCCTCGTCTTCGCCAACTAGTTTCCTAGTCCTAACGGGGATAACTGGCTGCTCACACTCATTTCTGGGTTCGTTGACTTGTCTTTTCCCTGCCTGCTAGCGTTAACAAGCACGGCTTCTGTCTGCCTTTCCAACACTTGGGACGGAGAGCTTCTCCTCCTGCAGGCGTGGGCCGGGTATTGTCTGGGAACACGAATGGCCTATAACAAGAGCAAATTTGTCGAATCCGCGCAAAAGCTGCTGAATCAGGGCAAGGTCCCTCAGGCCATCGCGGAGTATCAGCAAATTCTGAAGTTCGAGCCGCGCGATCAGGTCACTCTGATGACCATCGGCGAGCTTTATATTCGCCAGGGCGAAACATTTCAGGCCATCGATTATTTTGAGCGCCTAGCCCAAATTTTTGTCGGCGACGGTTTTCTCACCAAAGCAATCGCCGTTTACAAACGCATCGCAAAACTAGCGCCGGAAGAGATTCGTCCCCTCGAAAAGCTGGCTGACCTGTACGTCCAGCAGGGGGTCATGAGTGAAGCCCGCCCGCTTTTCTTGCAGCTTGCGGAGCTCCACCTTAAGAATAACCGCCAGCCGGAAGCGATTGGCCTGCTGAAGAAACTTCTCCTTGCCGAGCCGGACAATCTCCGCATCCAGGTTCGCCTTGCGGATCTCTACCAGGCGATGGGGCAGTCCAGGGAAGCCGTTGACGCCTACGTTTCCGCAGCGCAGCGAGCCCTGGCCCGCGGAGACCAAGCCGAGTCCGAAAAACTTGCCGACAAGGCCTTGAAAATCGACGCCAATTGCATCCCCGCCAACATCGTGCGGGCCAGGTCTTTTTCCTCGCAAGGCAATCTCATCAAGGCTGCGGAGTTGCTTGAACACGTCCCCGATCTCGAAAAGGGTGGCGAGCAAACGGAGTTACTCCTCGATCTTTATCTCAAAAGCGCAAATTGGGATAAGGCCGCCACCCTCGCTCTCGGTGTTTTGGAAGCCGACAATAAAAACTTCGGCCCTGCGCAAAAAATCGTCGAAGCGTTTCTTGAATCTGGACAAAGCGAACGCGCCATGTCCATCATTGGCCAGATTCGCCTGCCCATGATCGATGGCGGCGAACATGAAGTGATTGGCCGCCTGCAAAACGATCTCGCGGCTCGGATGCCTGGACGTCTCGAACCGCTCGAGTGGCTCGTCGATTTCTATGGCCGCACCAGTGATTCCTTTCGCCTCCCCGACGCCCTTGCCAATTTGGGTGAAGCTCAGGCCAACGCCAATCAACTTGAACGTGCCAAGGCCACTTTTGAACAGCTCGTCGATCGCCAGCCAGACAGCGATTCCGCCAAGCGCAAACTCGAGGGTGTTCTCCGGAGAATGGGAACGCCAGGTTTAGAAGCTCCGCCGCCACCGCCGCCGCTTCCTCCCGAAGAGCATTTGCAAGCGCAAATTCCCAAGCCTCCTGCGCCGAAATTGCGTCCCGACATGGAGATCTTCTCGTCCGCCGCTGGCGATCAGCCTGGAGCCGTCTCGGCCCATGCGGAGTCTCAGCTGGACGAAGAAACCCAGAAGTTCATTGCCCAGTCCCTCACCGACGTCGATCTTTTTGCCAGTTACGGACTGACGCAAAAAGCGATCGGCCTGCTGGAAGCCATTTTGCGGCGCGCCCCTCGCCACACGCCCACCCTCGAAAAGCTTCTCGATTTTGTCCTCGGTGCGGGCGATGACCGCCGCACTGCCGAGCTTGCTGCCCAGTTGGAGATAATTCACACGGAGCGAAATGACCAGCGCAGCGCGGAACGCTTCGGTGAGCTTCGCCGAAGATTCCAGCGCGCCGCCGGCCTCACGGACGCGGAGTTGGCCGCCAGCACTGCGCCTGCCATGCGAGAGACTCCCACGGCGACGATCCCCGAGATGCCCGTTATGGAGGCCTCCGCCGAACCTGCAGCGGCCGTCGAAGAAGAAGTGCCGGAGTTTGAGGAACCTGCCCCTGCCGAACCGCCACTTGCGGAGACTACCGAAGCGGAAGCCTCCGCAGAAGCCTCCACCGTTCAGGAAGAAGTGGATCTTTCCGATGAATGGGCCTCCATGCTGGAAGACACGCATCCAGCTGAGCCTGCTGTAAAACCGCCTCCCGCCCGGCCCGACGCTCCTCCTCCTCCTTCTCCACCCGAAGTTGCTGCCGAACCGGTAGCCGCCGAAGAGTTCTCCATTTCAGAGGAGCCAGTAACGGCGGAGGCTTCCGCCTCCTCTGAAGTCGCGGAATTTGAACTTCCCGTCGAAGCCGCCTCCGGAGCGGAGGAGCGGCCGAACGCATTCCCGGATGTTTCCGCCGAGCCTCCCCTGCCTGTCGAGCCTCCGCGCGTCTCTCGGCCGGTTGAGAAAAGCCCCGCCCCCGCGCCTGTGGCCTCGAAAAAGCCAGACGTCCACGCGAAGCCCCCCGCGCCAGCCAAACCCGAACCCGAATTCGAGCTCGAGCAGGATTACGAGCTGGTCATCGAGCCCGAATCCTTGGTTCCTGCATACGATCAGAAGCCGCCCACCACACCGATTGTCGCGCACCAGCCCGATCCCGAGCCTGCGCCTAGCGCTAAGGATTCCGTTGCGGCCCCTGCCGCGGGCGGTTTTGCTTCCGACCAGTTTCTTGCGGACTTGGCGAAAGAGATTGACGACCTTGGCCTCGACGAGTTGGTACCCTCCCATTCCGACGCAGCCTCTCAAGCCCCTCTGCCTAAGCCGGAAGTAAAGCCCGCTGCTCAAGGCGAACCAAGCCCGCTCCAGGAAGTCTTTGACGACTTTCGCGCCGAGCTCGGCGAGATGGGTGCCGAGGACGAAGACCTCGAGACCCACTACAATCTGGGAACCGCGTTCCGCGAAATGGGCCTCGTCGATGAGGCGATCAGTGAATTCCAGAAAGTCGCCAAGGCCACCGACAACGGTAAGCCTTTCCGCTATGGCATGCAGTGCTGCACTCTTCTCGGTCTCGCTTTCATGGAAAAAGGTCAGCCCGGCATCGCTGCCATCTGGTATGAGCGCGCTCTGCGCATTCCGGGCATTGAGCCGGAAAGCATCCTCGCATTGCGGTATGATTTGGGCGTTGCCCAGGAATCCGCGGGTGAGCCGGAAGCAGCCCTGAAGAGTTTTTCCCAGG
>JBARCY010000393.1:0-15611 GCA_049794595.1 Candidatus Acidiferrum sp. | reverse complement strand
CCAATCATTCGCGAAAACGTACTTCGATGGCCTGGACCCTGTGGGACAAGCGGTTGACCTCATCATGGACGAAGGTGTGAGGTTGCGCTATCAAATCGTCGGATTGGTTGGGGATGTCCGATACAAGGACTTGCGCGAACCGATCTTGCCGCAGCTTTACGTTCCTTTCCAGTCGGTCGATGCGAGTGGAGCTTCGGGGAGGAGCAGCGCGGAAACCTTGCTGGTGCGGACATCTC
This sequence comes from Candidatus Acidiferrum sp., assembly GCA_049794595.1. Taxonomy (GTDB): domain Bacteria; phylum Acidobacteriota; class Terriglobia; order Acidiferrales; family UBA7541; genus Acidiferrum. The sequence goes on along the minus strand of JBARCY010000393.1, from coordinate 15,375 downwards.
TCGCCAACCCGCAATCGCTGGCCTCCCTGCTCCGGCAGGAAGTGCCTCGCGCGCGGTCCGAATTTCGCGTGAGCCGCATCAGGACGCAACTGGAAATCAATCAGTCGCATACGGTGGGCGAGCGGTTGCTGGCGACGCTGGCACTGTTCTTCGCGATTGTGGCGCTCTTGCTGGCAGGTGTGGGGCTCTATGGCGTGCTGCACTACTCAGTGCTGCAGCGGCGGCGCGAGATTGGGATTCGCATCGCGGTGGGGGCGCGGGCCGGAGGTATTGCGCGGCTGGTGACCATGGAAGTTTTGTCAATGGTGCTGGTGGGAGCGGCGGCCGGTGTCGGTCTCGGGATCGTTTCGGCGCGTTCGATCGAGTCGCTGTTTTACCAAGTGAAAGCCACGGATTTGCAGATGCTTGCGCTTCCCTCGCTGGCGATCCTAGCGGGGGCGTTATTGGCCGCATTGCGGCCCGTGATCCAAGCAGTGCGAATCGACCCGGCATCGATGCTGCGCGTCGACTAAGCACGCTTGATTCGATTGAGGAAATTTGATGGTGCCCGAGAGAGGACTCGAACCTCCACGACCTTGCGATCACTAGCTCCTGAAGCTAGCGCGTCTGCCAGTTCCGCCACTCGGGCACAAGCGCGGTGAGTGAATCCCCGACTAAAGCGAGGTTTCCGTTTCAACGAGGCTTTTTCATTGTGCCCGCCGCTTCCCGCTTTGTCAACGAAGCCATGGCAAAGGCGCTCGGACCCGTCGTGGCTTGGGCTCCCTCCCGCCAGGGCGGCCGCAATCGCTTGGGGAAATCGGTTTGACGGGGTCGACCAGAACTGTGGACTGCACATTTGGGCAGGGTCTCAGGGGGCGGCCACGCGGGCTTTCCAGCATCAGTTTGACTTATGCCCTTCAGTTGAAATTTGAATGGTTGGTGCTATACTGCGCCTCAGAACGCGGTCTTATACCTTCCTCGTCCTCGCGAAATCAATGACCGCGCGCCGGTTCTAGTGGGAGGTCACCATGGATGCCATAACAGGGCCCATCCTGTACGTTCTCATCGCCTGGGGAGTCGTTACCGCCGTCTTCATGCTGTTGTTAATCCGGCGGAGCCTGCTCGCCAGCCATGAAGACGATCAAATCTTTCTCGACGGGGCACAGGAGCACATGGCCCGGGAGCAGCGTGAGCTGATTGCCAGGATCAACAATCTTTCGCGGCCGCTTCTTACCAGCGGCATTGCTTCCGGAGCGCTTCTGCTGGTTCTTGCTGGTCTGTGGCTCTACAACGGGCTGAAGAACTTCTAAACCGTTGAGGAGAACCGCGTCGGGCGCTCGGCCCGTTACGGCGTCGAGGGTCAGTTCGGTTTAGGCTGCGCTATTTGCGGTGTGTTTGCAGGCGGGATGGCCTGCGCCGTAGGCACCACGGAAGTGTGGTTGTGCACGATCACCCAGCGGTTATCCCTTTTTTCAAAGATGAGAGTGGTTTGGCCCCAGGCCGCCGAAGGCTGCCCATCCACCACGGCTGAAAACTCCCACTGATAGCATGCCCAAGCAAAGTTGCCGCTGAACTTGATGTACGTGTTTGACCTGTCCATACGCACCTGCTGCATGCGGGCATGCTGTAGCTTATAGGCGGCAAGATAGTTCGCCCAGCCGATCACGGGCGGGGCCCAGATTCCATTCACCACGATGACGTCGTCGGCGTAGTCCTTGTGGAGCTTGTCCGTGTCGCCGACCTGCCAGGCGCCCAGCATCTCCGAAATGTCGTAGTCGATCTGCTGCTCATCGCCCATGGGCATGGCGGGCGTATTGTCCGCGGGCTGGTCTTTCTTCTTCTTGTCTTTTTGGCTCGCGACGGCCGGTGATCCGCAAGCCAGAAGAAAAACCGCTGCCAGCACGATCGCGACGGCCGCGTGGATGGTGCGGCCAGCAAAATGAGTCAAAAAATAATTCTTCATGCGTCTTCATCCCCCGGTGAAAGAGGATAGCACGCTGATTTTCGCGCGGGAGCCATGTGTCCAGTTGATTTACGCGAGTTCTTGCGGCGCCGAGGCTGCTTAAGGGACGTCGAAAATGTCCGCATCTCAATCGGGATGGGTGGCGCTAAGCAAATTGACGAAAAGCCGGTAAGCGCCGGGGACACCTTCAGGAATTTGGCGGAAGAAAGCGATCCCGGTGTAGATGTACATCCCTTTGCCATAGTGCGTGTAGACCAGCGACCCGTCGAGGTCCGGCTCGCCAGGATCGTGCATAGCCAAGAGCGCAGTATATTTGGGATCAAACTGCGTCCAGTTATAGAGACTGCGCTCTTGAACCCAACCTTTGAAGTCCTCTTGCGTGATCTTATTCGGACGATTCAAGAGAGGGTCGTCCGGCTTTAGAAATTTCACGGCGGCGTCCTCGTCCGTGATGCGCGGCAAATGTCCTTGCTCCGTCAGGATCTTCGCCGGATACGGGGCGTATTCCGCTTTGTTCCACGCGAAGTCCCGGTTGTATTGCACAACGAGCGTGCCGCCCTTCGAGACGTAGTCGAGCAGCCGTTGGTTCGCCCCAGGCAGCTCGGGGCGCAATTCGTAGGCGCGGACTCCGATCACGATGGCGTCGAATTTCGAGAGATCGGCGAAGGCCAGCGCCTGCGCGTCGAGAGTTTCAACCCGAATCCCCAGCATTTGCAGCGCTTGTGGGATGGGTTCGCCTTCAGCCGTGATGTAGCCGACACGGAGGTTTTCAGGAATATTGATAGCTAATGCGTGCACGACGCACTGTGCCTTTTCGCTCCAGAACTGGGTGGGCAACGAGGGCAGCGGCGCAAGCGACGTCGAGAATTTTTCGTCGCCGCGTTTTGCGTAGGCGACAATCGGGTAATTTCCCGGCGCCAGCCCGTTCGGCGCGGTTACGGTCAGTTTCGCGTAGCGGTCTCCGGAGCCCTCGATGGAAAGTTGCTCGGGGGCACTGGCGGTGAATCCGGCTGGCAAATCGAGACCTACCGCGAGCTTGGCAGGCTGTGTGGCATAGGAATGCACGCGCAAGAGCACATCAAACGGTTTTCCTGGTTTTTCGAGAATCGCAATGGCCTGCTTGGGGTCTACCGCCAGCGTATAGGCTGGCACAATCCGCAGCGGGACGCGGTCGAGAGTTGTTGAGTTTGCGAAGATGTGCGTCACCGGAACTTCCGCGTCAAATTTATAACCGTCCATCGACACTTCTTGTTTGGCGCGGATGAGCGGCGGCGGTTCCGGCAGGAGTTTGTCCCAGGCTGTCAGCGGGGGCACGGGCTGGATTACTTCAACCGTGAATTCGTAACCCTTTTCGGCATCGCCTTCCCGCTTGGCCTCTTTGAACCCATCCGTAAGCTTTAATTGCAGGGCGCCGAGTTCGCAGCCGTCTTCCTTGCGGCAATGTGCTTCCGCGTGGATGCCAAAGGATTCGCCCACCACAAGCGTACTGCGGTCCGCTTCGGCTTTTAGGTCGAGTCCCGCAGTCAGCGCCAGCGCGCGGTTAAGTCTTTCCCTTATTTCGCGCAGATCGAACGCCTGGTCGGGCGTATAGCCGAGGTAGCTATCAGAAAATTCCGGAGGCGATATGGAGGAAATAAGAGTTGCAGCTCCAGCTAATTGCGCCAGTGCATCTTTCCAGTCTAGATTGAGCGCAGCCTTGCGCGCGGCTAATATTTTTTCGTCCGCCTTGGCAGCGGCCATCACTTTGCAGCTCTCGGTTCTATCGCCGCCACAGAGAGTTTTTGCGACGGAGCCGGCCCACTCCTTTAGATTCACCGCGAGGCCTGCCGCATCAAGCTTGCCGCCATTCTCCTCGATCACAACCACGGGCCTGCTGAGAAATGGTGAACCGATAAAATTTGTAACACCTTGTGAACGATGGTTGGCGAATGCATCCAGCCCAATTTCGCGCCAAGTTTTGCCCCAAAGTGAGGATATTTCATCCACGCGAAGCGTCACGCCGTCAGCGCCGGCTGCCCCGCCACGCTCTGTATCGAGGAGTCGCACGGGATTCGACGTCCCTCCCCAAGCACGGAGCCCTTCTCGAATCTGCTCGGGAAACGCTTTGTCATCGGCCGCTTTTTCGACGGCAATGGGCGTCCATAAACCCGAAGTCTGATGGTGGCCATGGCCGCCGTGCACTCCGCCCCACCCGTTTACAACGATGTTTGGGCGAAACGTACGAATCACGCGCACCATCTCTCCGAGAACTGGCTGCCCCCAGACTCTCTCCGTTTCCTCAGGAGTCTTGGAGAATCCGAAATCTGGTGCGTTCGCAAAAAAGAGCTTCACTCCATAGCCGCGCGTAGCCGCAAGCAATTCCTGCGTGCGGATCAGCCCAAGCTGTGGCGATTGCTCCGGCCCGAGGTCATTCTGTCCGCCTTCGCCGCGCGTGAGCGTCAAAAGCGCCACATCCGCATGAAGCGCACGCGCAAGATAAGTAAGCAAGGATGAAGATTCGTCGTCGGGATGCGCCGTAACGTAAAGAATGCGAGTCGTGACGCGAGCGCTCTCAATGGCCTCGACGGTGTCGGGCAGACCGGGGCCTGTTCCCGGAGCAGGGGAAAATTGTGGCGCGGCCGGCGTCGCCAGCAGCGCTGTGAGCAGAATGCCAAAGCTAACGGTTCCGGCTAACTTCTGGAATCGACGATTCACGCGGCCTCCGGTTCTCTCCTCTTTGCGAACGGCCATTGTCGCATTTCACGTGCCCGAATGAGAAATGCGAGAGCTCCCAGCGCGATTTCCGCCAATCCCCACTTTCTGGCCGGGCCGGTCTGCCAGAAGAGCCACGCCCAGCCGACCATCGTCAACACCGCAGGCCAGGGATAAAGCCACATCTTGAACGGCAATCGCGCCGCGCCCCAGCGCCGCCGTAACAATATGACTCCCACAGCCTGGCCGATGAACTGGACAAGCAGGCGCATCGCCAGGATGCCTGCGATAGCCGTCTCAAGCTTCAAGGTTACGCTGAAAAGAAAGGCAAGGCCGCCGAGAACGAGCAGAGAAACGTGAGGAAAATGCTTTGTCGGGTGCAAGCGTCCAAATATAGGGAAGAAATTCCCGTCCAGCGCCGCCGAGTAAGGCACGCGCGAATATCCCAGCAGGACGGAGAACACCGAGGCCAGCGCGATCCATAGAACCATCCACGTTGCCGCTTGCGCGGCGTGATGGCCATACAATCTCTCGACGAACGTGCTGACAATAAATTTCGAGTTCTGTGCTTCGCGCCAGGGCACGACTCCCAGGATGCTTGTCTGCATCGCCAGGTAGAGCGCCGTGATCCCGAGAATCGAAAGAAAAATTCCCCGCGGAATGTTGCGTTCCGGATTGCGAATTTCTCCGCCTAGATTGCAAATGTTGTAGTAGCCCCAGTAGCTGTAGACCGTGCTCACCATCGCGGACCCCAGGCCCGCAAACCACACCCAGGAAAGAGAAAAAGCGCCTGGAGGAAAATCGAACGCCATTTTCGCGTTGAAATGGGTTGCGCCGCCCCAGATCAACCAAAGCAGCGTGCCAATTACGCCCGCCCAGAGTAAGACGGAGATTTTGCCTATCGTGGTGATACGTCTGTAAAGGAGGACCACCAGAACCAAGACCAGCCCGCCGGATACAGCTTTTGCCTCAAGTGTCGTGAGCGGATGTAAATATCCCGCATAGCGTGCAAACCCAATCGAAGCGGAGGCGATCGACAGCGGTGCCTGAACAAAGGTCTGCCATACAAAAAGAAACGACATCAGCCGGCCCCAGCGCCACGGCCCGTACGCCTCCCGGAGAAAGACGTACGTTCCGCCGGCCTTCGGCATGGCCGCGCCAAGTTCCGACCATACAAACGCGTCAAGCGTGGCCAGTGCAGCGCCGGCAATCCACGCGATGAGGGCCTGCGGCCCGCCCATCGCTTTGATCACCAGCGAGGTGACCACGAACGGGCCGATGCCCACGATCTCGATCATGTTGAGCGCGACGGCCTCTTTGAGGCCCAGGCCGCGCTCCAGGCCGGAGGGCTGCTCTATGGGAAGGTTCCCGTTGTCTCCATAAGCAACGTTGTCTTGGATAGTTGGCACCTCGCCGAGAATAGCAAATGCACGGCGCGCCGGCGAACGCGCATTTTCTGGCGAGGTTCCAGATTGCTTCTTGAGCGCCGAACCCAATTCCGTTTGCAACTCGAGCGGAACGGCTTAAACTCATCAGTTTCCGGGTCGGCTGGGTCGATTTCGACGGGTAACGGCCTTCTCGGAAACTCACACGGTGCCCTCATGAACCGACACCGCGCCTTAACGACAGGCGCAATGTTCCTCTGCACGCTTGCCGTTTGCTTCTTCGCACCGGAGGCGCGCGCGCAAGAACTGACCTTGCCACCCGGCGCATCTGTCGCGATCGAGAAAATCTATTCCTTCGACCTCGACGCCGCCATCGCCGATGCCCAACGCATGCAGCGTGAATATCCTGACCGCCCTTTGGGCTATTTGCTCGAAGCAGAAGCTCTGTGGTGGAGGATCTGGTGCACCTCCGCGGAATTCAAATATGGGATGATGGACGCACGCCATCGGCCTAAGCTCGCGGCGGATCATCGATATTTTGACCTGGTCGCGACCGCTTCATCGCTCGCGCAGGCGAACCTCCAACAACACGAAACCGCAGAAATGCGGTTCTATGCAGGGTTGGCCGACGCTTTCGCCGCACGACTGTATGGCCTTCGCGGCGAAAATCGCGCCACCGCTCGCGCCGGGATCCATGCACGGGCGCATTTTCTCCGCGCCCTTCAACTCGACCCGCAGCTCGTGGACGCCGATTTCGGGCTCGGCCTCTACAATTATTATGCCGACACGCTCAGCTCCATCGCCAAGTTCCTTAGCTTCTTCATGGGCATCCCCGGCGGTAACAAGCAAGAAGGCGTCCGGCAACTCGAAGACGATATTACCCATGGCGTTCTTACCCCCGACGAAGCTCGGTTTTATCTGGCGCTGGACCTGCACCGTTACGACCAGCGGTACGAAGATGCACTTACCGTCATCGGCCCCTTGGTTGAAAAATATCCCTCGAATCCCTTGTTTCAACTGGCTAAAGGCGACCTGTACGGCAAACTGGGACGCAAGGAACAAGCCATCGCGTGTTACCGCGCTGCCGCAGAACGTCCCGAGCAAGATGTCGAGTGCCGCTCCCACATCCAAGAGCTTGTGCGTGAGTCGCTCGCGGCTCAAGGCGTTGCGAATTCTTCCGCCGCTCGTTGAAAATGGCAGGGTTGCCGCGCCGATCCCGTCCCGCCAAACAATTGCTCATTGACCTTTCTTCCAGGAGAATGGTACTGATGTAGGGTTGTTCGGACCCGTTCTAACAGGGCAGGCGGCTTAGGATGAGCGCTTGGCGGAACGGGACAAGGTTTGCGTGGCTCTGGCCAGGCTGGAGTCAACGCGTTGCGCGGTTTGCGCATCTCACCCCGAAAGCACACTGGCACCGGGGGTTCCCCGCCGTTTGACCAGATCGGTTTACCCAGCTGTGCCGGGGTAACCAGTGACGATGAAGGAGTCTCGATGAAGCGGTCTTGGGCAGCTTTGGCTGTCGCGATTGCGGCGATTTTCGCCGCCACAGGTTGCAACGATTACGGCAACACTTTCCAGGCCAATACTGGCGCGTTCTTACAGTTTGTTTCTCCCGCCAACGTGACCGCGGGCGGACCGGATTTGACGCTCACGCTGACCGGCAGCGGCTTCGTGGTACAAAGCGTCGCCACTTGGGACCAGAAGAACCTCAAAACTTGCGTCGTGACCACTACCGCGGCGAACGTCTGCGCACCGGCGAATGACACGGGAACCGTTCTTTACGTGACCGCCGTGCTCCCAGCCGCTATGACGGCAAAGGCGGGAACGTATTTCGTTCAGACCGTCCAACCCCACTCTGGCGCGGGCACCAACGGCCTTTCCAATCCTGTCTCTTTCGTTGTATTTCCTCCCCCCAATCCCGTCCCCACAATTACAACCGTCGCGCCTAACACAGCTCCGGCAGGCAGCGCGGCTGTCCCCGTGACTATCACCGGGACAAATTTTCTTCTCACCTCGGATGCCACTGGCGGCTCTCAAGTCTTCTGGAACACGACGGCTCAGACGGCTCTTGCAGTAAGCAATATTTCCACCACACAAATCCAAGCAACTGTGCCCGCGACTCTGCTCGGAACAGCAGGCTCGGCAACTGTAACCGTCTTCAATCCCCCTGTTCCACCGCCGAGCGGTTGCCAAATCAATTGCAACGGATTTGGCGGCGGCGGCACAAGCAACGCGGCCACCTTCACGATCAGTGACCCTGGCGGAAATAACGCCAACAAAAACGCCGCGGCAGTGCAAGAGGAAACTCCCGCCGTCAGCGTGGATGGCCGCTATGTGGTGTATACAGCTTTACAAAACGGTCACGCCGAAATTTTCGCTCGCGACACCTGCCAGGGCGCGGACGCTTCCTGCCAGTCCAGCACCATCCTTATTTCCTCCGCTCTGGACGGCACCGCCGCGGCTGACGACAGCCATTTTCCTTCCATGAGTTCCGATGGGCGCTACGTGGCCTTCAGCTCCGCTGCGGCAAATCTCGTTTCCCAGCCGACCACCGGCCGCCAAGTCTATCAACGCGACACCTGTTTTGGAGTCACCGCTTCTTGCACTCCATCAACTCAACTCATCTCCACCGATCCAAACGGCACGCTCGTCGGTACCGAAGCGATCAAGCCCTCTGTCAGTTCATCGGGAAGGTTTGTCGCATTCCTCGCTGTGACGCCGAGCCCGTCGGCGCACACGTTCTCTTCGACGAGTAAATCCGCCGCGGCCCCATCCAACACCAGCTACACCCAGGTATTCGTCCGCGATACTTGTCTCGGCGCGGCCAATTGCGCTCCGAGCACCACGCGGATTTCGCAGCAACCAGGCGATACCTCGGGGACTGGAACCACCGCTAAGCCGGCGGGTCCCGCGATTAGCGGCAGCGCCGATCACGTTGCGCTCGCTGGTGCAAGCACTGCCACGCTCTTCACGCATTCGATCGCCGTGGACGATGGCGTTTTTCTGGCTCTCACCAAAAATCAGCCGTAAGCCTCCGCTTTGCAGCCGGAGAACCACCGAGTATTTTCCTGCGCTCCAAGTCCGGGATTTTGTCTATTGAGGAGCGTCTTGCTGAGGGGGAGTTGCCTGCGCTGGAGCTGGCGACGCGTCGGAAGCTGGCGCCGAGTCCGTAAACCGAATCAGAGAAATCGTTGTCCCGCCGGAATCCTGCGATAGCGCCACGATGCGAACCATTTGCTCGCGTTCCGCCACGAAGGTAATGTCTCCATCGGAAACGCGCGCCTCGCTCAGTGCCTCGGGAAAGGTCTTGTCGCCCGGGTTGTGGCGCGTGTACTCCGGACTCAAATGTCCGGTGTACCAGTTATCGACATAATCTCGCACGTCCGTCGTGTGATACAGGGACGTTTCGATGCCACTCTGTGCCTGTTTGAGGGCCGCCGCCGCGTCATTCTCGTCCGGCACGATTAACGACGAGCGGGGATATACCGGCAATCCGGGCCCCACTTCGGTCTCTTTTTCCAGCCGAAAGGTCCCCCCAGGAGTTCGTATCGTGTCTTTCGCGCTGGCCGCTGACAACCCCATTGACCGCACCACGCGGCTCGCCACGAACAGACCGCCCGTCAGCAGCACCCCTAGCCCAGTAAACAGGGCGATCATCATCCACATGAGGGATTTCGAGGAAGACGAATTGTCCGATGAAGATTCTGAGGCCATAGCCTGTCTCTCCCAAGCGGGCGCAGTCCGCCCACGTTTTAGTTTGGCAGAAGTGCCGCTACGGCCATCAGCAAAGCAGTTCAGGTGTGCTCTAAACGTTCCTGTTCTTGCGTTCAGTGACGCTTTTCATAAGGTCAGGCGCGCGATCTGTGAGTCTAAAGAAGCGCAAGGTTGTCCAAGTCAGGAGGTCCCGCGCCCCGCGGGGTTTGCACGAGCGGCGGTTTATCAGTCACCAGTCACGACCCGCCAGTCCCACCGTCAATTGAACCGGACCTTGATATCTGGCCGCTTGTCCAGGTGCACCGAATCCACGAACCGCACTTGCCGGTCATCCAAAGTTAAAATCATCGAAGAAGTCCGCACACCTTCGCCAAAAAACCTCACGCCCTTCAGAATATTTCCGTCTGTGACGCCCGTGCATGCAAAAATCATTTTCTTTCCCGGCGCCAGGTCCTCCGTGTCGTAAATCCGCTTGGGATCTTTCACGCCCATTTTCTCCAGGCGTATCTGATCTTCCGGCTTGCCAATCACCAGCCTCGCCAGAATCTGTCCGTTCAAGCATCTCAGCGCCGCCGCGGTCAGCACCCCTTCCGGCGCTCCGCCCGTGCCCATCACCGCATGCACACCCGTGCCCACCACCGCCGCGGAAATTCCCGCCGATAAATCGCCGTCGCCAATCAATCGAATCCGCGCTCCCGCTTTGCGAATTTCCTCGATCAATTTTTCATGCCGCGGCCGATCCAGGACGATCACCACTAAATCTTCCACGTCGCGGTCCAGCCGTTTGGCGATCGATTTCAAATTATCGGTGACGGGCGCATCCAGATCGACAGCGCCTTTGCACGACGGTCCCACCACAATCTTTTCCATGTACAAATCCGGCGCATGCAGCAGCCCGCCGCGCTCGCTCGCCGCCAGCACCGCGATCGAATTGGGCGCCCCCATTGCGCAAAGGTTCGTGCCCTCCAGCGGATCAACAGCAATATCCACTTCCGGAAAAAGTGCCTTCGGCGCGTGCGTCGCCAGCCCCACTTTTTCGCCGATGTAAAGCATCGGCGCTTCGTCTCGTTCGCCTTCGCCGATGACGATCGTGCCGTCCATCTGCACGGCGTCCATCGTCTTGCGCATCGCTTCGACGGCAACCTCGTCGGCCTTGTGGCGGTCGCCAAATCCCATCGTCCGCGCCGCGGCCACCGCGCCGTTTTCCACCACGCGCAGAAATTCCAGGCTCAGTTGTTCTTCCATAGCGAAGCGCTCTCCTGCGAGCGCCCATGATAGGTCAATTTGGAGCTTATAGTCGTCGAGGACGCGGAAAGAGTCAACAGCCGCGAGTTTTCAGCTCGCGCTATCCGGTTCGTACAATAGCGGGAAAAACTGCCCGCCCATCTTCTCCCCGCGAGGAATCACCGGAACGCCCGCAAGCAAAGGCTCATCCGTATTGGACATCACCCCGTCGCGAAACACATTGATCACCGTCGCCCGCCGCGGCCGCGGCGTATCGTTCGCGCCAGAGCCGTGCATCGTCCGCGCATGATGAAACGCGCTCTCGCCTTTTTTCAATTCAATGGCAACCGGCTTGAACTTGTCTTTCAATTCTTCAGGCAAGCTGCTGCGAATCGCGTCCATTTCCCCCGTCAAAACCGGCCTCGGCAAATCCGGCCACTTGTGGCTTCCCGGAACGTAATTCAAGCACCCATTCTCGCGCGTCGAATCGTCCAGCCCAATCCAGCAAGTCAGATGAGCCAGCGGCGTCGTGCGCGTCCAGTACGAATAATCCTGGTGCCACGCCACCACTCCGCCATGCCGCGCCGGCTTGCAAAATAATTGGTCGTGCCAGAATCGCACCGCTCCGCCCAGCAGTTGTGAAGCCGGAACAAGAAACGCCGGATTCCAAAGCAAATCGTGAAATCCTGCCATCACGCGCCAGGCCCCCAGCGCATGAAACACCACGCGGTTCGGATCCGTCGACTCATTCGAATGATATTCGTGAAACAGTTCCCGCCCCTCATGCTGCGGATCCATCAACTGCTCCAATTCCCCGCGCAGCGCCTCCACCTGCTCATCCGTCAAAATCCGCACGCCCTTCAAATAACCATTTTCCCGGAAAAATTCCACCTGCTCCTCGCTCAACCGGTACTTCTTCCACTCTTCCGCCGAACTCGCCCGCGTAAACAACTCGCTCACCGGTTCGTGGTATTGAGATAGGTCATCCATGGCAGCCTATTTTGCAGGAATTTCGAGCGCCTTGCACCTTCCATAGGCCGCCGAATCTCCCGCACCAACGACCTGCTGCACTCTAGATCGCGGGCCTATCCTTGTTGAATGCTCCTGGCCGTAGCGGACGGGTTTACCGCTCGGCCCTAACTTCGCACCATGGGCATTAGCTTGCTTAATGTGAAGATGACTCACGCACGGGAGTGTTGCCGTTCCTGTCGTCAAGTGTCCTCGCGCATGATCGTGAGGGGGTTCGTCATCAACGCACTGCGCGCGGGCAAAACGCTCGCCACAGTAACCACCACCGCCAGCGCAAGCGGCGCTGCCAGCCACACCCACAAAGCCGGCAAACCGTTGCCTGCCGTGATTCCGCTCATCCATCGCGATAACACAAGGGACGCGAGCATTCCCGCCAGCGTGCCTGCGCAAGCAAGCCGTATTCCTTCTCCCAGCACTTGACCGATTACCCGCCATCGCGGCGCTCCAAGAGCAATGCGAATTGCTAACTCGCGGCGCCGCTGTCGTGAGGCATCGCTCAAGGCGCCAAACAGGCCGAGAACGCTGAGCAGGAGCGCCATCGCGGCGGATACGCCAAGAAGCAGGGTCGCAATGCGCAAAGGCGCGAGAGAAGTCTGATTTAGGTACGTTTTGAACGTCCTCACGAGGACCGGGCTGGGGCCGTGTCCCGGTACCTCCTCAAGCCTGCTGCGCAGATCGGCCAGCAGAGGACCGTTTACCTCTCGGACGTGGACAATCATGCTCATTGATGTGAGAACGTCCTGCGACATCGGAAGATACAGCGTGGCCTCCACACGCGGCTGGAAAGCTCCAAGCGGCCTCGTATGCACTACCCCGATGATGTCTGTGCGGCGGCCATGTTCATCGATAACCGCAGCTCCAACCGCGTTTCCACCGAAGTAGAGGTCAGCGGCCTCCTGATTGACGATGCCGATCGGGCATCCCGTGGACCTGGTATCGCTGTTAAAACCCTGACCTGCGATGACCTTGCTTCCCACGGCGTCGAAATAGCCTGGCGACACGACATTGGTTTCAAGATCGGCCGCGGTCAGCTCCAAGGCAATGGGCGCGCGAAATCGCACATCAGTGATGCGCCTCGGTGGAGTCTCCTGGTGACTGGTGTAATTGAAGTAGACCGTGGGCCGGTTCTTCTTGGCTGCCCTCTCCGACTCTCGAATGGCCACTACGCCGATTATTTCGACCGGCAGGGGGTTCTCGGGGTCTCGCAGGGTTCGACCTGCCGTGTATTCGCCGAACAGTTCTCCGGCCGCCTCTTCATTCACGATCGCGGCTCGGCACGTTTGCTCTGCCGACCCGAACATATGCCCGGCCTTAGGCGGGAGATCGAACTGCTTGAGCAGGTCAGCCGTGAGCCAATCGCTGTCCAGGGTGACTTCGTGGAGCGGTAACTGCGCTGGCACTATGTGGAACGGCTGTCGCATAGGTCGACTTCCCGGCAGCGTTGCGGCCCACGCGATCCCGGATACACCAGGAACTAACTTGACCGCGTTCTCTGCTCGCTGGAAGTACTCGATGGCGACATTGGGATCCGCTTGCGCGGTGGCAAAAACGGTATGCCCAAGCCTCTGGCCTGCACTCGTAACCAGCGCCGTGCGAAGGCCGTCGACCAGAAAAGCCGTAGAGATTACGAGGACGCAGCAGCTCGCCATTTGTGCCGCCACGAGTCCTAGCCGCAGGCGACGAATCGCCGGAGAAGGCCCTGCGCTGTCTCGCTGAATCACGCTCATCGGACGGTCAAGCGGAATCACCATGGCCGGTAACAGACCGCTCAGGATCATGACTCCGACAAACACGAAGGACGCCTTCGCGATGCTGAACAGGTCTAGTGCGAGTATCAGACTCTCTGCATCCCTGTCATAGAGGAGCGCGGGAACAACATAGGATGTCCACACCGCCAGCAACATGCCCAATGCTCCGCCAGCAACCGAGATGACGACGCTATCGGAGAGTAGCTCGCGGGCGAGCAGGCCACGGCTTGCCCCGAGCGCGACGCGAAGGGCGGTCTCATGGAAACGCTCGGAGGCACGGCCAAGCAGGAACAAAGCGACATTGACGCAGGCAATAAAGAACACCGCGCCGGCCGCGAACTCCAGCAGCGTGCCGATCCGTGAGAGGCGCACCGCTCTTTCGGGAGTCAAGCCGGTGTAGGGTACCACGAGCAGTTCGCTGGCGCGGTCCCCTGTCTGAACGACTATCTTCGCCTGACTTGGCGAAATGCCAGGGCCTAGCCGCGCCATAACCCAGAGATCACGGCTGCTATCGTCGAGCCGCTGCAATGTTTCCTCTGGCAAAGGCATCCAGATGTCAACCGGGCGATCGCGATATACTCCCTCCAGCCAGCCCGGCGCAATTCCGCTGATGCGAGCGGTGATGCCATTGATTCGAATCTCCTCACCACGAGCGTCGGCCGAGGCCTCGAACTCGCCCTGCCACAAGCGATGGCTGATAACGACACCTTTGTCGAGCGGCAGGCCGAAGGCTCCCGCGACGTTCGGCGTCACGGCAGCTACCGGCACGAATGCCGTTTGCCCGGCCACTGCAATGATACCCGGCGATACGCGTGCGGCACCAAGCCATTGGAATACATCATGCCGACTTCTGGCGTATAGATATTGTTGCTTGGAAAGGGGACCTGCTTCTGCCTGCGCGTCTCGCCCAAATACTGCGACGAGTCGGTCGAGAGATCCCAGCGGAAACCAAGGTTGTGTAAAGCCGTGAACGAATCCACGCACGGAAACAATCCCGGCGATACCCAGCGCAATCGTGAATACCAGGGCCAGGGTCAATCCCGGCCTTCCTGTGAAACTTCTCGCCGAATATCGGAGATTACGAAGCATGCTGGACAACGCTACATTCCCACCTGCAACCGGAAGACCGCACTTAAGGTTTTACTCTTGTTGTGCTTGGCTCGAAATTCCCAAGAGCAAGCGTTCCATTGCCTGCCAGGTACGTCCGGATACGGACGGCTGAAATGAAAGCCATACGAGGCGGCCCTCGCGTGCTGGTATCTTCCAGAACCCAAGTTGTTCCCACTGTCGAAAGGTACGATTGCGAGGACTACATTCACCACTGTCCGTATACTCCTCCGAACTTCCCTCTGCTGCGGATTCTATCACGCGAATTTGAGGCGAAGTTTACTTCGCGGAATTTAAGCGAGTGTTTCAAATTGCAGCAAGGTCAACAACAGGCGTCGAAGGCTGCCCCCAACGGATCCGGCGCGGCGGCTTCGGGCAATCGGTTCAACTGCTGGCTACTGCTCAACGGTGTCTCGAACCCAGTCCACAATTTGACGCGCCGTCGAACCCATCATTCCGGCCAGTGGATGTAGCGTTTGTTTTTGCTATATGTTCTCAGGCAGTATTGGGGAAAGATTATGCGGCAGCCCAACGG
>JBARCY010000392.1:0-13032 GCA_049794595.1 Candidatus Acidiferrum sp. | reverse complement strand
GAGCAGCGGCTCCAGAACCGGCGGGTAGCCGTCCATACCCTGGAAGTCGAAACACTGAAACTTCGAAAAGCTCACGGTGTCCTCGGCATTGTCGAAAAGGAAGCCGAATTGGCCGCTTTCGGTCCATTTCTCAAGGCGCAAAGCCATGCTGCGAGGCAGTGTGTTGGCGAGCACGCCCAGCCTCCTGAGTTCGGGATCGACGCTGTAAAGGTTTTCGATCTGGCGGTAGAGCTCCTGTTCTTCTTCAATCGATAGGCCAGGGCCGCCGCCGCTATCGGCAAGAACCTGGACAAACAGGGCCAGGAAATCGAGATTGGCCTTCGTCTTCGGGAGGCAAAACGGATTGATTTTGAACCCGTTGTCGTGGGCGCCGACTCGGACGTACGTGCCACTGAAGAGGCGCGTCAGGCTTTCAAAGCCGCCGCCCAAGTCGAAGATAAATGTGTACGGATCGTATTTTTGAAGATTGGTGATCAGAAAATTCAAGAGGAACGACTTACCGGAGCCGGTGCGGCCGAGAATGAGGCTGTGCGCGGTATCCTTCGAATGCAGGTTCAAATAGTAGGGAGTGCGATGGTTCGTTTCGAGTACGGCGAGATATTCCTGCTTCAAATGGTCGTTAACCCGGTCTCCGCTGTCGAGGGTAAACAGGAACGAATAGTCGGCGTAGTTGGTGTTGAGGATGAGCATCGAGCGCAAATTAAAGGCATAGTTGCCGGGCACTGTTGCTAGGTAGGCGTTGAAGAGGTTGTATTTTTCTTCATAAAGCTGGGCATCGTGAATGCTGAACGCCTTGTAGAATTCCGCGCAGGCCCGTTCGACCTTCGCCAAATCCCGGTCATAGATGACGATCGATAGCGAATACTCCCCGAAGTAGTTGCCCTTGAGTTCGAGTTCCTTAAGCGCCTCGCCAAGATCGTGGACTTGCGCCTCCTTGGACTCGTCAATAAGCATGTCTTCACGCCGCTCCGGCAGATCGGAGCTCGTCGCGTAGCTTGCCACCGAGCGTTTCGTGTTGTGAAAATGCCGCTTGCGCGAGTGAATTAGGCTCCGGCTCTTGGCAGGCTCCTGCTTCTTCCACTCGGAGCAGATGAAATAGTTGGCTTCGATCTCAAAGAGCCGCGCAAAGACAAGCGGAAAACTTTGGGCGGAAGGTTCCTTGAGGGTCAGAACTTTGACATAGTCGTCGTCAACGCGAAGAAATCCCCTATGGCATTCGAGATGCGATTCCGCGAGGTAGTAGTCGAGAAAGGTGTCGTGTTTCAGCCGCGCCGCTTCGAGCTTCAGCGGCGAGAAATTCAGAATCTGTTTCAGGGCTCGAAACGCTTCCTGCTTCGGAAGGATGCGTGCCCCAACGAAATCCCCGGCCTGCAGGAGAAAACTCCGCGTTTTCGCGCGCAGGGCAGATTTGCCGCGTTCGAGTTCGCCATCGATCAGGATGAGTTGCTTCGGCGTCGCGAGATGCGCAGCCAGTTCGTCGAAGGCTTGTCGCGGCTGAGACAAAGCCTTAGCGAGTGTTCCCAAAAGTGAGGTCTTGTACCGAAACCCTTCGTAGAGAACGACATAGTAGATCTCAAACGAATACAGGGAATCGGCTTTGGCTTTTAGATAGGCCATGCGGTTTTCGGTGGCCGCGTTGACGACAGGATTTGTGGAGATGCTGAATGGAATGCTCGCGTTGTTGCGTTTGAACAGATACTGGTAGACGCGGCACCTCTCATCAAAGATTCGAAATGAGGCGGCCAGCCGGCGTGTAAGATTCTCGATGGTGTTGCGGTCGAGGCATTCATAATCGACACCATCGATGCCAAGAATCATTCCCAGATCGCCGCTCTTGGTCAAGAAAACTTCGTCGTCGACGAATCCGAAGAGATTGATTTGCGTCGAGAGGGCCGCAGCCTCGTCGTAATCCTTCCTGATTTGCTTCAGCCTAAACACGGTGGAATCTCCGCACCTGGATGGGCTCGAATTTCATCGGATCGTACTGCGTGCGAACCTTGGCCGAATTCAGCAGGAAGCGCAGGATTTGCGGGTCGGTTTCCGTTGCCCACCGGGCAAAGAAATACAGTGCGAAAAAGATTCCGAGAGCCCCCGCCAAGCTGTCGAGCAAGTTGAACACGCAGGCGCCCATGACCAGCGCAAAGAAGAACAACTTTCGCTCGGCTCCGAGGATCGTGAGCGGGCGATTGAGAGACCGGAAAACGGGGTTGCGCAGCATCGTCATATCCCTTGGTGCGGGTCACACGCCGAAGAGCCAGCTAAGGAAGTTGACGGCCAGGACGGCCATGCCAATTCCAAAAATCAGGCCCGCGAAAGTACGTTTTCCCCCGCCCTCTCCATAGGCAAACGTGAGGCCGCCGATGACAATGGCCACCAGCGCCAAACCTTTGGCGATCGGACCCGTGAACGACTGTTGGAGGACGTTCACGGCGTTTTCCCAGGGCGAAGCGCCCCCAACCTGCGCCGATGCCGTTCTGGCCATGGCCAGAGCCGAACAGAGGGTGAGCGCGCCCCGGCGCGCCATCACTGCCAGCGTGTTTCGGTTATGAAGATGTAGTCTCTGCACGTTTGTTCTTGGCCTCCTGCCGATGTTGGTCTGACACCGCCAACGTGTGCGGAAAGGTAATCGCGCACTGCGATTTCCGTCCAATACTTCGTGCGCTGGAGATCATAACGAGTGGCTATAACGCCTTCGATTTGCTTCGTGGCGATCCTGGTCTGTGAATTCCGGCGCCTCGTGCGGGAACAAGAGTATAGGGGGAACGTCCGTCCGTTCCCCCTAAAGGTGGCGACATTCAAAACGGAATTTCCGTAGGTTCGGGTTCCGTCGGTGGCGGCGTGGCCTTTCCTCCTTTCGTTGTCGTCAATTTGCGGATGGACTGCGCCTTGACCTGCCAGCTCGTGAGCGTCACTTTGGTCTTGTTCTTGCCTTTGCCAGCTTCTCTTGCGTACGTGCTGCTCACCAGCGTGCCTTCGACATACACGTGATCTTATGCAGAGCAGTAATTTATGTTCAGTAGCGCCCTGCTGACGTCTTCTGTCGCGGTAATCGAGCAAATTTCCTTCGCATAATTTCTCTGCGTCTGGTGTTCGTATACACCGCAGGAGGTCTCGAAAGAGTTGGACATTTCTTCGCCAACTGATTCCTCTGCCCGTGTGTGCTGCCGGAATTTATCACCTGAAGCGGCGTTGTTGCTTCGGTTCAAAAGCCACTCGGAAGAGTGTGGGTACAACGCCCATACAACGGCAATGAACCTTTCTGCATTGCGGCAGTTTGTCAGCTACCTTCAACAACGAAATATCACGGCAGGGGCAGTACATCCATCTGATGTTGCTTCTTTCCTCCGAATGCGCCTGAGGAAATTTCGCGCAGGCTTCCATCGTTCACCGAAGAATGCCGTCTCGTGGCAGCGCCAGTACGCGGCACCAATCAACCGATTTTTGAGGCTCGTTCAGTCGCAGTGGCCTCCGTCTCGACCGCCCGGCAGTGATCGCGAGCGATTTCATCAGGAGATCACGAAGGCTTACGGACGTTGGCTTACGGAAATCAACGGTTTTTCGAAAGGGACGCTCGAAAAGAATAGTCGCATCGCGCGGCTGCTTCTTCAGTGGTTAGGGGCACGAGCCGATCGGCAGTCACTCACCTGCCTGACCGTCGTAGACGTAGATGACTTTTTGGCCTGGCGCATGCCGACCCTGCGAAGAGCTTCAAGGTATAGCGAGTCGGTTTCCCTCCGAAGTTTCTTGCGCTATCTCTATTTCGCTAAAGTCCTTCAGAGAGATCTATCCACTGCACTGCGTGGTCCCATCATTTATAAGTACGACGAGATTCCGCGGGCATTCACCGAACCACAGATCAAAGCGATGCTCAGCGTCACCCGACGAGATCACACTTCGAAAGGGCAGCGTGATTACGCAATCTTGCTGATGTTGGCGACCTACGGACTGCGTGCGGGTGAAGTGGTTGGGTTGCGTCTCAAAGATATTGACTGGCGTGGGGAACGCCTCCATGTGTGTCGCTCAAAAACTCGTACGGAGTCAACCCTTCCGCTAGTTGTCCCGGTTGGTCAGGCTCTCCTGAAATATCTGAAGGATGGGCGTCCGAAGACAGAGTTTCGGCAAGTGTTCTTGAGAAGTCGGGCTCCGATTAAACCACTTTCGAATGTGTCTTCCCTGAACGTGATCATCGGGACTCGTATGAAAGAGGCCGGGGTACAAGTAGATGGTCGGCATGGTTCACATGCCTTCCGCTTCGCCCGTGCTCTCAGCTTGTTGCGTGCCTCGGTGTCATTGAAGGCCATCGGTGATCTTCTCGGTCATCGCCGTGCAGCGTCGACCGAAGTCTACCTAAGGTTACAGACCGAAGACCTTCGCGCGATCGGTTTAGATGTGCCTGGGAAGGAGATCGATGCCGGGATGGCCAGACAACGATGAATCTCTGCTGGACGAATATATTCGCCAACTGCCTCTGTCCAACAAGCGGGCGTCGTACCGTGGTTTGATCCGTCAGTTCCAAGGCTTCGTCGGTGACCGAGGGGAGTTCAATCAGAGAGCCGTCCGAGCTTGGCTACGCGCGCCGAATGAAAGGTGCGTCCAAACAACATTGGCGCGCGCTCAGTGGGTTGATCGCTATCTCGACTGGCTTGTCAAACGCGGAACCGTTAGCCACAACCCGTTCACTGAGCTCCGCAGAAAATACGGATGCTGGCGAACAGCTCCTATCGCGAGGGCGCTGCTGAGCCGCAACCCCAAACATGCCTTGGATGCGCTCCGTTCTCCGGTCCGCTATGGCAGCCATCTTGGTCCGACCATGCGGGACCATGTGCAGCGGATGCAAACCCTCGGCTTTCGATACGGACACGAGTCTCGGTTCCTCCGCTTTGATCGGTTTTTGCAAGGGCGACCTGGTGCGCCGAAAGAAACGCTTACCACTCTCGTTCGAGAATATGTTGCCCTCGCACCGTCAGCCTCGGAAAAACTCCTGCGCATCAGTGTGGGGAGGCTCATTGCCCGAGCGCTGGAGCGAAATGGAACCCCAACTGCCCAGCCAAAATGGGATCGCGCGCTCGTGCAGGAAATGCATCGAAAACGCAACCGCCCCTATATCTACACCACGAAGGAACTCTCTCTGCTGCTTCAGACAGCGCTGTCCTATCCATCACCTTACAGTCCTTTGCGGCCTCTAAGCCTGTATACGATGCTCATTCTTGCCTACTGTGCTGGACTGCGCGTGGGAGAGATCGCGAGGCTAAAACTCAAAGACGTAGATTTGGTTGCAGGAACAATCGAAGTCCGAAATAGCAAATTTTTTAAGGCACGCCGGCTGCCCCTGTCGTCTACGGCGGTGTCGGCATTGGCCAAGTATCTAAAGGTTCGTCAGCAAGCAGGTATATCGAGTGATTCTGCCACAGCGGTGTTCTGGAACCAGCGGAGACCTTACAGCCTCATCACGACTGAACAATTACTGCGCGACGTCATCCGCCGGGCTGGAGTGAATACAAAAATCGGTCGCGGTGGACCTCGTGTTCACGATCTGCGTCACACCTTCGTCGTTCACCGCATGACCATGTGGTATCGCCAGGGAATCAACCCGCAGAGCCGCTTGCCGTATCTTGCTGCATATCTTGGTCACCGAGACATTCATTCAACCCTTGTGTATCTGACCATCACACAGGAACTCCTTCAACACGCTAGTGACCTTTTAAAATCTGCTGAACCCGACGTGATGAAGGTCATCCAAGGAAAACTATAATGCCCAAGACTTTTCTTCCGTCTCTCGCAACTCTGCTCCACTCCTTCTTTCACATTTGGCTTGTCGAGCAACGGAATGCATCTCACCGGACCGTCCAGTCGTACCGCGACGCGTGGAGGCTTTTTCTTCGCTTCACGGCCAAGGGGCAAAAACGACAGGTGGCAGATCTTCAGCTGGAGGATCTCACGGAGGCCGATGTTCTTTCATTCCTAAATCACATCGAGCGCGAGCGCCATTCCACCACGATCACTCGAAACTGCAGACTTGCGGCCTTACGGAGCTTCTTCTCTTTCGTCGCAGAGCACGAGCCCCTGGCTGCTAAGCAATGCGCCGAGGTTCTTCATGTACCTTTCAAGCGTGCTACGCGCCGAGCGATGGTTTACTTGGATTCAGCTGAGGTCGCTTCGATCCTGTCACAGCCGGAGCGGTCCAGCCCCGAAGGGCAACGAGATCACGCACTACTGTCACTTCTCTATAACACCGGATCTCGAATTCAAGAGGCCTTAAATTTGCGGCCGCAAGACATGTATCTGAAATCCCCGGCCCATGTTCGGCTGATGGGGAAGGGACAGAAGGAGCGCATCTCTCCAATCTGGCCAGAGACCGCGGAACTCCTAACCAGTCTGATCGAGCGGAACAATGTCAGGCCGGACGAATGTCTCTTCATCAACCGATACGGCATGCCGCTCAGCGCTTCTGGTTTCAGATTCCGTCTGCGCCAGTACGTTCGCAGTGCAACTGTGAAGCAGCCGACTCTATCCCAAAAGCGAATCACACCACATGTGTTTCGCCACACAACTGCCGTCCATCTGATTGCGGCGGGTGTTGACGTTACGGTGATTCGAAGCTGGTTGGGTCATGCTCACCTCGATACGACCAACCACTATGCGCAGGCCAATCTGGAGACCAAGCGCAAGGCACTGGAGCAGGTCGACCCATCCTTGCGCAGCAGCAAGCCTCCGAGGTGGAAACGTGATACCGATCTGCTAGCTTGGCTCGACTCTCTGTAGCTCGATGCTGGAATCTCCGGATTGGTTAATTTGCTCAGATTCGTACGCGCGGCATCAGAGAACATCCTGATGTCGTGTTCTCTTACAGGGGAATGCAGAATCAGCGACTGGTTCTTTACCTTTTAAGCAGTCTACAATCCGATGGTCGGGATGCCCTGGTACGGTAGAGGCGGAGGCGCCAAATGGGAATGCTCTGGCAAGACATCCGTTATGGAATCCGCATGCTGGCCAAGAGCCCTGGCTTCACAATCGTCGCCGTGCTCACCCTAGCCCTCGGCATTGGCGCCAACACTGCCATCTTCAGCGTGGTCAACGCAGTTCTTTTGCGCCCGCTCCCGGTTCGCGACCCCGAACGCGTCGTCGTTTTACACGATCAACTGCCAACGTTGAACTTGCCACGCGCTAGCGTCTCGGCTACCCAGTTTCGTGAGTTCAGTCATAGAGAAGACCTGTTCGAGTCTTCTGCGGCTTTGCTGCGGGCCGATCTCAATCTCACTGGCAGGGACCAGCCCCTGCGTGTCGAGGCCATGCAGGTAACCGCGAGCCTCTTCCGCGTGCTGCGCATCAATCCAATCCTCGGCCGCACCTTTACCGCAGCCGACGATACCTATGGGAGTTCGCATGTCGCAATACTAAGCCATGATCTTTGGCAGAGATTATTCGGCGGCGATCGTAATGCAATTGGGAAGAGGTTGCATCCAGCCGGCGGAACTTACCAATTGGTGGAAGGGAGCTTCGAAATAATTGGTGTAATGCCGGAGAGCCTCGAACTTCTGTATCCCCACATTGAGCTTTGGATACCGATGGCCTTCCCTCCGGAATCATTCTCCGAGGAGAATCACTGGCAGTTGGCCTATGACATGATCTCGCGGCTTCGACCGGGCGTGACACTTGCGCAGGCACGAGCAGGCATGGCAACCGAGGCTGCGCGTTTCAATGACAGTACATTCGCTAAGTTCGGCATGGAAGTGCGTCCCCTAGTGGATGAGCAGGTGGGCGACGCGCGCACGCCGCTCTACATCCTTTTGGGTGCGGTTGGACTGGTCTTGCTGATTGCCTGCGCCAACATCGCCGGTCTGCTCTTGGCACGAAACGGGGCGCGGACGCGGGAGTTCGGCATCCGCGCTGCGATCGGCGCTGGGCGCGCGCGCATTGTTTCGCAACTTCTGACGGAGAGTCTGTTGCTCTCGATTGCCGGAGGGGGGCTGGGTCTACTGCTGGCGCGGGCCTGTATCGCCGTTTTGATTCGTATGGCCCCTAGGGATTTACCTCATGTCAATACGGTTCGGCTCGATCTAGGCGTTCTGGGCTTCGCGCTCGCGCTAACGCTCCTGGCAGGTATCGTGTTCGGCCTTATCCCTGCACTTCAATCAGCGCGGATTGACCTGGCTGAAACACTCAAGGAAGGCGGACGAGGGAGCGGGGCCGGTCGCGGAAAGCAAAGTCTGCGCCGCACGCTCGTGGTATCTGAAATTGCGGTCGCGCTCGTGTTGCTCGTATGTTCCGGCCTTCTATTGCGAAGTTTCGCGAAGCTCCTCGATGTGCACGCAGGATTTGATCCCAGCAACTTGCTAACGATGAACGTGTCGCTTTCTCCTGCGAAGTACAGGGACAGCGGGCGTATGAAAGCATTTTCAGACGCAGTTGTCGATCGCGTTTCCAATCTCCCGGGAGTCACACACGCTGCGTTTGCGAGCGGCGTTCCGTTTTCATCGTACGGCTACAACGTCATCTTCCAAATCCGTGACCGTCACGCAGGGGCGCACGATCCGACACCACACGCCAACGATATGTATGTAACGCCGGGCTATTTCGAAACGATGCGGATTCCGTTAATTCGTGGGCGTCTTTTTGAACAGAAGGAAATGCGCTCGGGAAATGTTCTCGGTCCTGGAGCGGTGGTCGTCATTGACGAGGCCTTGGCAAAGCGTGTATGGCCGGGCCGCGACCCACTTGGTGCGGAAATCGGCTGGGAGGAAGGAAAGTGGGCCACAATCATTGGTATCGTGGGCGATGTCCACGATAGTGACCTGGCTGCTGAATCCAAGGGAATGTTCTATGTTCCGGGTTATGGCGGGACAACATTGGTTGTGCGCACCACGTCAGACCCGCGGCCTCTCATCGGCGCGCTGCGGGAGCAGATTCGCGCGGTGGATGCGGAGCAACCCGTCTACGACATCAGCACGATGAGCGAACTCGTGACGGTCTCGCTCGCCCGCCGACGATTCGCGGTAACTCTGCTTGCGCTCTTTGCGGCGTTGGCGCTGGTTCTCGCTTTCATCGGTCTCCATGGCGTGATCGCCTATCTCGTGACCCTACGAACCCACGAAATTGGCATCCGCCTGGCCCTCGGTGCCCAGCACGCGGACGTGTTGCGCCTCATCCTCTCGCAGGGATTGTTGATGTCATTGGCAGGGGTTGCCATCGGCCTGGTTGCCGCTCTGCTTGCCACACCATTGCTGGCGAGTCAACTGTTCGGCGTTCATCCGACCGACTCCCAGACTCTCGTTGCTGTAACTCTGCTTTTGATGGCGGTCGCTATGGTTGCAAGCTACCTTCCTGCGCGCCGCGCCATGCGCGTAGACCCCATGGTTGCCCTGCGCTACGAATAGCAGCGGACGCAGACGCCTAAACTCACGTGTTTTAAGAAGCAGGCTATTCGTCTGGTTAGCGCATTATTATGCGGAGCAAGAATCGGGTCGAGGGCAACTTTCACAAGGGTTCCACGCATTTGCTCCGCATAATTACATCCTCTTCATAAGATCACGTGTACGTCGAAGGCACGCTGGTGAGCAGCACGTACGTGAAAGTGGCCGGCAAAGGCAAGCACAAAACCAAGGTGACGCTCACGAACTGGCAGGTCAAGACGCAGTCCATCCGCAAATTGACGACCACGAAAGGAGGGAAGGCCACGCCTGTACCTGCGGAACCCGAACCCACCGAAATCCCGTTTTAAATGTCGCGACCCCATAGGGGGAACGGACGGGCGTTCCCCCTATATTCATGTCCCTCCCAGAAAACGCCGGAGCACACAAACCTACGTCGCCGCGCAACGAATCGAGGGCTTCATAGCCACCACCTATGATCCACATCGCACGAAGTATTGGACGGAAATTGCACTACGCGAGTATCTTCCCGCACACGTTGGCAGTGTCGGACCAACATGGGCAGGAGGCCTAGAACAAACGTGCAGAGACTTCATCTTCTCAACCGTAACACCCTCACATTGATAATGCGCCGGGGTGCGTTCGCTCTGGGTTCGACTTTGACCTTGGCCGGAAGTGCATCGGCGCAGATCGGGGGCGCGTCACCCTGGGAAAACGCCGTGAACGTCCTCCAACAGTCGTTCACGGGGCCCATTGCCAAAGGCTTGGCGCTCGTGGCCATCGTCATCGGAGGGCTTACGTTTGCCTACGGCGAGGGCGGAGGGAAACGCACTTTCGCTGGATTGATTTTTGGAATTGGCATGGCCGTTCTGGCCGTCAACTTCCTCAGCTGGCTCTTCGGCGTCTGATCTCTACCAAGGAGAATGACGATGCTGCGAAACCCCGTTTTTCGGTCTCTCAATCGCCCGCTCACGATCCTTGGAGCGGAGCGAAAGCTGTTCTTCTTTGCGCTGGTTATGGGGGCATGTGTGTTTAACCTGCTCGACAGCCTGAGCGGAGCTTTAGGAATCTTTCTCGCACTATATTTCCTTGCTCGGCACGCAACCGAGACGGATCCGCAAATCCTGCGTTTCCTGCTCAACTCGGCGAAGCTCCATACGCAATACGATCCCATGAAATTCGAGCCTATAAAGGTGCGGAGGCTCGAGCATGTATAAGGTGAAGCAAATCACGAGGGACTACGACGAGGCTGCCGCTCTCTGTGCACAGATTAATCTCTTCGGGTTTGTGGATAACGAGGTTTTTCTCACCAAAAGCGGCGACCTTGGAATTATTTTTGCCATCGAAGGTGTCGATTACGAATGCCTCGACCGAACGACCATCGAAAACCTTACGCGCCGTCTGTCGGCTTCGTTTCGCATCTTTGACGAGAAATGCCGGGTCTACCAGTATTTGTTCAAGCGCAACAACGTGAACATTCCGTTCAGCACTTGCAGCAATCCGGTCGTCAACGCAGCTACCCAAAGCCGTATGGCCTTTTTAAAGGCAAAAGCCGATTCCTTGTATTCGTTCGAGATCTACTATGTCGTTCTATTCGAAGGGTTTCGCTACAAGAGTTCGATCCTTGGAACTCTCGCGAAGGCATTGTCCCAGCCCGGGCAAACTCTTGACGAGCTGGCCGTACATCTCTCGACAAGCAAACAACTTGTTTTGATTGACAGCGAGATCGAAAGCGCGAAAGCAGTCCTCCGGGCGAAAGCACAGAGCTTTCTCTTGCAGGCCGGGGATTTCGTCAACGCACACATCCTGCCGAAACAGCAGGCGTTTCGAGTTCTTAAGCAGATCCTGAATTTCTCGCCCCTAAAGCTCGAAGCGGCGCGGTTGAAGCACGACACATTCCTCGATTATTACCTCGCGGAATCGCATCTCGAATGTCATCGCGGATTCCTTCGCGTTGACGACTACTACCTCAAGGTTCTGACCCTCAAGGAACCTTCCGCCCTAAGTTTCCCGCTCGTCTTCGCGAGCCTTTTTGAAATCGAAGCCAACTATTTCATCTGCTCCGAATGGAAAAAGCACGATCCAGCCAAGAGCCGCAGCCTGATTCACTCGCGCAGGCGGCATTTTCACAACACGAAACGCTCGCTGACGAGTTATGCAACAAGCTCCGACCAGCCGGAACACCGTGAAGATTTGCTGGTCGACGAGTCCAAAGAAGCGCAAGTCCACGATCTTGGCGAGGCGCTTAAGGAACTCGAACTCAAAGGCAACTACTTCGGAGAGTATTCGCTGACAATAGTCGTTTATGACCGTGACCTGGCCAAAGTTGAACGGGCGTGCGCGGAATTCTACAAAACGTTCAGCGTCCACGACGCCCAGCTCTATGAAGAGAAATACAACCTATTCAACGCTTATCTCGCGACCGTTCCCGGCAACTACGCCTTTAACTTGCGGTCGATGCTCATCCTCAACACGAATTATGCGGACTATTCGTTCCTGTTTACCTTGCACAGCGGAGAGCGGGTTAACGCTCATCTCCAGCGCGAATACCTCGCCGTGCTCGAAACCAACCATCGCACTCCCTATTACTTGAATCTGCATTCAAAGGATACCGCGCACAGCGTCATCCTCGGTCGCACCGGCTCAGGCAAATCTTTCCTTTTGAATTTTCTCATCACTAACCTACAAAAATACGATCCGTTCACGTTCATCTTCGACTTAGGTGGCAGCTTTGAAAGCGTGACGCGCCTCTTCGGTGGCACCTACGTCCGGCTCGGCGTCGAGACTCCAGGATTCAAGATCAATCCGTTTTGCCTCCCAAAATCAAAGGCCAATCTCGATTTCCTGGCTTTGTTTGTCCAGGTTCTTGCCGATGGCGGAGGCGGTCCTGTCCTGTCGGTTGAAGAAGAGCAGGAGCTCTACCGGCAGATCGAAAACCTGTACAGCGTCGATCCCGAACTCCGAAGACTGGGCGTGCTGGCCAACACGTTGCCCCGCAGCATCGCTTTGCGGCTCCAGAAATGGACCGAAGGTGGGCAGCTCGGCTTCCTCTTTGACAACGCCGAGGACACCTTGAGTTTTGCGAAGTTTCAATGCTTCGACTTCCAGAGCATGGACGGCTACCCGCAGGTTCTTGAGCCGTTGCTCTTCTACATCCTGCATCGCGCGAATCACCTCATAACGAATCGCGAAATCACCCACATCTTCAAAGCCTTTTTCATCGATGAGGCGTGGACGTTCTTCCGTAATCCGCGCATCAAGAGCTACATCGTCGAAGCGCTCAAGACTTGGCGGAAGCAAAACGCCGCCATGATTCTATCGACGCAATCGCTCGATGAGCTGCGCAAGTCGGACATTTTGGATGTCATTGTCGAGACCTGCGCCACCAAGATTTTTCTCGCTAATCCGGACATGGACCGGGACTTGTACAAGAACCAGTTCCATCTGAACGACACGGAAATCGATCTGATCTCCGCTTTGATCCCCAAGCGGCAGTTTCTCATCAAGAATCACGAAATCGCGAAGGTCGCCAACCTCGAAGTGGACCCGAAGAGCTACTGGCTCTACACGAACGATCCCTTCGATAACAAGAAGCGGGCCGAGGCTTTCGAGCAGTACGGTTTCGAGAAAGGGCTAGAAGTACTGGTAAGCATGAGTCGATAAC
>JBARCY010000391.1:0-22975 GCA_049794595.1 Candidatus Acidiferrum sp. | reverse complement strand
GCAATCCTATTTCAACAACGAAGTCTGGCTCCCCACCTACGAGGAAGCCCACGTCGGCGTCCGCGTCCTCCTAATGAAAGGCTTCAACGTCAACGCCACCACCCGCTACTCCGACTACAAACGCTTCGACGTCCAAACCCTCTCCACCATCAACCAACCCGAGCCGACCACCCCTGACCCCGCCACCGAAAAACCGAGCCTCTAGGGGGAATGCGCAGTGGCACAGACTTCAGTCTGTGCTCTTCTTCAGGCTCGCCATTCCCCACTCGTTTACCCTGCGGCGGTGCGAAGGGCCACTCGCCACTTCCCCCAGAGTGTCATCCATCCCCAAGCCCCACGAGAATGTCATCCCGAAAAACCGTCTTCTGCGCATCTTCTCTTCCCGCTATTTACAATCCCTCCTAATTAGCGTATATACAAAAATGTGTTCTCTTGGGATGCCCACAAGGCTCTGAACAACCTCAAGAAACACGGTGTCTCGTTTGAAGAAGCCGCGACGATCTTCGTCGACCCGGACGCGCTCGATTGGGACGATCCCGAGCACTCCTACTCGGAGCAGCGCTCTAAGCGCCTCGGCTCGTCGCTCGCGGGCAGAATTCTCATCGTGGTGTACACGCAGCGGAGGTTAAAAGATGGCCAGGAACTCATTCGCATCATCAGCACGCGCCAGGCGACGCGCAAAGAACGCCAAGCCTACATCGGATAGCAAGCTCGACTTCTCGGGCATCCCCGAATCGACAGTCGCCGAGCTTCGTCGTGCCCGTAGAGTCGGCCGCCCCGCCACCGGCCACGCCAAACAACTCATCGCCATCCGTATCGCCCCAAAGCTTCTCCGCCAACTCCGCCGCATGGCCGCCAAGCAATCCAAACCCTACCAAACCCTGATCCACGAACTCCTCGAAAAATCTGCCCGCAAAGTCGCCTAACCCCTCCCGCCTCTGCCCTAATCTCCTCATCCCTTCGTAGGGGCCGGGTTTGCCCCGCCGGGAGGGGCCATTCTCATTTGAGGAGTTGTCTGGAAATGTTCTTACCGATTTCCCAGTGCCGTCGGGGACAGGAACGTGTGAAAAAATGCACATTCGCGATTTCGACGGAATCGGCGCTCGAGAATTTATCGTCTAGAACACTTGTAAGCGACGATCGCGATGTCGGGATATATTTTGGATCACCCGCTAAATTCCCCAGATCAATTTCTTCATACGTTCCAGACGGAACGTTTCCAGGAGCATGTTTGACGTATCCTCTGGTTATTGTCCGAATTTTTTAGTAGAATGGAAAGCGAACCTCCCGTCTCCCCTCCGGCTCCCGACTCTTAGAACGTATAGCTCTCCATATAGGTGTCGCGTCGCTTCCATCTTTCCTCCAACAAATCCTCGATTATGAGCAACGCACTCCGATCCAGACAGCGACGACATTGCCAAAACTCAAGAATGTATCGGGTGACGGAATAGCTTACAGGTGTCTCCGTGCCATGAACGCTCAGCAACTTCGCCGCGTCCTCATAACTTCCTTCGCGGAGTGCTGCAATGCAGTCGCTCAGCCCGACCGCGATCTCAGTCTTGGTGCTCACAAAGCGTGTCCACTTGCTCACGCGTACCATGCGGCGAGAGCAAGTCTGGCACTTACGACTCGCTGTCGTTGCAGCGGCATGCCGCGTGCTTAACAGGATCAACACCGGAACCCAGACCAGCAACATTAGTGTTGCAAGGACCTCGGCGCCGAAACTATCCGTACTGACCAGCAGAAAGGGTAGTAGAGAAATGGCAGTTAATACCAACGCGATCAGAACAATTGGCCCAATGGCACCTATCTCCAAAACTGCTTGCTTGGCGCCTTCCCGGAGCCCCGATCCGCTGAATGTGCAGTTCTTGAACCTAACCTTCTCGGGCGGTTTTTTTTGAAACCCCAACACCGGCGGAGCATATCGCGTTGATTCGGGATGTTCAGTGCGACCCGGTTCGCCTTCTTCCGAACGGCGCATTTCCGGGACGGACTGTTCAGAGCCAATCAACGCAAGAATTCGGCGCAAATCGCCCTCCAACTGGCTCGCCATCGCGTATCTTATGCTTCGGTCCTTGGCCAGAGCACGTTCTAGAACACCGAGCAATTCTTGGGACGGTCCTGATGACGAGCCGAGTAGAGGTGGAAAGGCATTGTGCAGGATCTTCTGGAACAATTCAGTAAGAGTCCGCCCGCTAAATGGGAGCGTCTTCGTAATTAGCTGGTACAGGACTACCCCGACGGACCAAATATCCGTGCGCGCATCGAGTTGCAGTCCGCTTATCTGCTCGGGCGACATATAGACCGGGGTTCCTGCAAGCTGAGTCCTTCTGCTCCACGTCAGCGTCAACTCCTCACTTTCCAGGACTTTCGCGAGGCCGAAGTCAACGATTTTTACGGGCAATCCTCTCGGCAAAAAAATGTTATGTGGCTTAATATCTCGATGAATCACTCCTCGGGCATGTGCGTAACCGAGTCCCGCGCAAACTTGAACCATTATGTTCAGTTTCTGGACAAGGCTTAGATGCACTGAAGACCTTAAGACCTGGTCTAGAGAGCCACCGCTAAGGTATTCCATTACAAGGTATAGCCAGCCGTTGTGCTGGCCAATATCGAAGACGGTAACTATATTCTGGTGCTTCAATCCGCCGGCGGCTCGGGCTTCACGAACTAATCCCATTCGTTCCCGCGGGTCCCGTGCGCCAGCGCCGGTGAGCATTTTGATTGCGACTAGCCGATCATTTTGGGAATCTTTCGCTTTGTAGACGACACCCATGCCGCCGTGGCCAATCTCCTTGATCACCTCGTAGTCGCCGATTTTCATAGCGAAGTTCCTCGCGGAACCGAATAATCTTATCGGGATTCTACGTAAAACAGCGCAAATAGAACAGCAGGGTTGGTACAATGAAATGCGCTTGGGACGCAATTCCAGGTCTGCCATCTTCTGTTACGCGCTCAGCCCGGCGGGTGGCCGCCTCTTAACACGCCGCGGTGGTTTCGGCTTTGTTTTTTCCATGGGGTGCCCTTCGCTTCTCGCAAAGGGTGGGGGACTCCTAAGGCTTGTTCAGATTGTCAGGATTTCCGATATACCGACTTTCTGACATTCTGAACGGAGTCACTTGCTTGCATTCCGCCCGCATCGGCAAACGCGGCACCATCGTCGTACCCGCAGACCTTCGCCGCCGCTTTGACCTGGAAATCGGGGAAATCGGGAAATCGGGGAAATCGGGGACGGAAATCGGGGACAGACGGAGCGTTTTCCGCTAGCTGCCTTCCAACGTCCGTCAACTCGCACCAAACAAACGGCTTACAGTTTATACTTGACAACTAGTACCAATATGTTATAATGTTTTGGTTGATTGGGACACGGACCCTGTCCGTCCTCCCGTAAGTCATGCGCCTCCGCCGCGCGGTCCCTAAAATCCCCGCAAAATCTTCAGTCCCTCCCAGGTTACCACTTCATAAAAACCGCACTCTCCCAACTCCTTCAAAATCAACACTTCCACAACTGTTGATTCCACTCCACTTCATCTCCCCCAGAATGAACATTTACAAGAAACCGGGAGGGGGGAGCCCCTCTTCAAGCCCCAAAGTTTTGCAACTCGTCAACACTCCCTCCTCGCCTTTGTTCGCTCGCCACTCGCCACCCGTCACTCGCCCCTGTTCCCCTAACCCCTTTGTTTGTCACTCTTGCAAAAAACAGGGGGGGTGCCCCTCTCAATCGCAAGTCTCCTCTTCAGTTCCGATTTCTCAACGGTCGTCCTCCCCGCTGTTTTTTTCGTTACCTCATCGCCTCCATACTTCGTTACTTCTTTCTCCAGTGCTACCATCCTCTCCGAACCCAGGAGCTACCCTTGCCTAAAACTTTACTTTCCGCGCTTTTCCGCGCCATCGTTCTCGCGTCGCTCGCTGCCAGCGCTCTCTCCGCCCAAACCACGCCTTCCTCGTCCCCCCTCCGCGTCGGCATCGCCGGACTCGTTCACGGGCACGTCGGTGGATTTCTCCAGCAAAACCAGCATCGCCCCGATCTTCAAATCGTCGGCGTGGCCGAGGCAGACACCAAACTCGCCTCGTTCTACGAATCCAAGTTCTCCCTCCCGCACGACATCTTCTATGCCAGCGTCGACGAGATGATCGAGAAGACCAAGCCGCAAGCCGTTCTCGTCTACACAAATACCCTCGATCACCGCAGGGTGGTTGAAGCCTGCGCCCGTCACCATGTCCCGGTCATGATGGAAAAGCCTCTAGCCGTGAGCAACGAAGACGCGCGCGCCATGCAAGCCGCCGCGCAGCAAGGGAAGATTCCGGTGTTGGTGAACTACGAAACGACTTGGTATCGCAGCAATCGAGCCGCCTACGATCTCGTTCACGAAAACGCGATCGGCGACATCCGAAAAATTGTCGTCCACGACGGACACCAAGGCCCCAAAGAAATCAACGTCGAACCCTGGTTCATCTCCTGGCTCACCGATCCCAAACTAAACGGCGCCGGCGCGCTTTTCGATTTCGGCTGTTATGGCGCGGACTTAGCCACGTGGCTCATGGACGGCCGCAAGCCCGACACCGTCACCGCGGTCACGCAGCACATCAAGCCAGACATTTATCCGCGCGTGGATGATGAGGCCACCATCATCCTCACCTATCCGAAGGCGCAAGCTATCCTGCAGGCTTCCTGGAACTGGCCGTTCTCGCGCAAAGACATGGAAGTCTATGGACAGACCGGCTATGCCATCACCGTGGCGCGAGACAATGTTCGCGTCCGCCTTCCCAAACAGGAAGAAAAACTCGAAGACGCCAAGCCCCTCGATCCCCGCGAAAGCGATTCCGTCAACTATTTAAGAGCAGTCGTCCTCGATGGAATGCCGCCGCAAGGCCTCTCTTCGCTGGAAACAAACATGGTCGTCACGGAAATTCTAGACGCCGCGCGCCAATCCGCGGCAACGGGCAAGACCATTCACCTTGAAGGATCAAAATGACGAGCTGCCCCCGCCGCCCTCGTAGGGGCACGACACATCGTGCCCTCTTCGCTTCGCTCCCATCTGAGCAAAAGGTCGAAGGACCCACCGCCGCGGCGCAGCCACTGCACTAACATTTACGGAGGATTGTGCGATACAAGACAAGAAGAGAGTGGGCGGACCGCCAGCACTCGGCGGAGACTATCTACTTCGCATGCACCTGACTATCGAGGACGTCCCGCACTTTTTGCACCAGCGCGCCTGGCGTAAAGGGCTTCTGCAGAAAGGAAACCCCTGCTTCCAACACGCCGCCCTGCGCCAGCACGTTGTCCGTGTAACCGGACATATAAAGGACGCGCGTCCGCGGATGTCGCGCCGTAATCCGCTTCGCCAGTTCCCGGCCGCTCGTTCCCGGCATGATAATGTCCGTCAGCAAAAGGTGAATCTCCGCCTTGTGCTTGGCGGAAAATTCTTCCGCCTCCCGTGTGCTCTTTGCGGCTACAACCGAATATCCTTTGGCGGAAAGTATTCTGCTCGCCAGTTCGCGCACCGCTTCTTCATCTTCGACCAGAAGAATAGTTTCGCTGCCCGTGCCCGTCCCGGGAATTTCCACCGCACCTGACTTGGATTCCACTTGCTCAGCAACACGTGGCAGATAAACCTTGAACGTAGTTCCTTTGCCCGGTTCGCTATACACCCAGATGTACCCGCCGCTCTGCTTCACGATGCCGTAAACAGTAGACAAACCAAGACCCGTTCCCTGGCCGCTCTCCTTCGTTGTAAAGAACGGCTCGAAAATATGCGCGACCGTCTCCGGGTTCATGCCCATGCCCGTATCCGAGACGGCCAGCATCACGTAAGCGCCGGGCTTGACGCTCACGTGGTCGCGGGCATATGTCGAATCCAGATCCACATTGCACGTTTCCACCGTCATCCGCCCGCCCTTCGGCATGGCGTCGCGCGCGTTGACGACCAGATTCATGATGACTTGTTCGACTTGCGCGGGGTCGGCTTTCACGTTGCCGACATTTGTCCCGCAGTGCGTCACCATCTCGATGTGTTCGCCCATCAGCCGCGCCAGCAGCTTGTCCAAACCCAGCACGATGGCGTTCAAATCGAGAACTTTTGGCTGAAGAACTTGTCTGCGGCTGAACGCCAACAATTGGCGGATGAGCATGGAGGCGCGTTCCGAGGCGTTCTCGATCTGCATCACGTCGCCCCGCAGCTCCGGCGGAATTCCGCCGCGCTGCAGCGCCAACTCGGCGTAGCCCTTGATGATGGTCAGCAGGTTGTTGAAATCGTGCGCGATGCCGCCCGCGAGTCTTCCCACCGCTTCCATTCTTCGCGACTGTTGCAGTTGATTCTCGAGCAGCTTGCGCTCCGTGATGTCGACGATAATTCCTTCCATCACTGGATGGCTGTTACTCCCCTCAACCACTACAGCCGTGTCGTTCACCCAGATCACCGCGCCATCCTTGCGGACAATTCGGTATTCCGCCTGAAAACGCTCTCCTCGCAAACTCGCTTCTTCCGCCGCCTCGATGACGCCGTGATCCTCCTTCGGAATATGGCGCATCCAACCTTCGGAGTTGGCCAGCCATTCGTCTTGCGAATAACCCGTGATTGCCTCGATCTGCGGACTGACATAGTGCCACGCGCCGTTGAGGCCGAGCTCCGCGATATAACTGATGGCCGCGACTTGTTCTACGAGCGTGCGATATTTATTTTCCGCGTCGGCGCGAGCCTTTTCCGCTTCCTTTCGCTTGCTGATGTCGTGCCCGATACACGCGGTGACGCCGTTGGCTAACCATGTGACTGCCATTTCAACGGGAATGACTGTTCCGTCGGGCCGTCGGAGGTTAACTTGGCCGAACCATTTGCCGTCCGCCAGGAGAGACTGTCGAATCTTGTCCCGCCATAAAGCAACGTCTCGCGGGTCATAAATCTCTCGCCAGGACAAGCCCAACATGGAGTCCGGGCGTTCGTAACCCATCAACCGGGCGAAGGCTGTATTTGCGTAAATGTGTTTTCCATCCTCCCCTAGAATGGAAATTCCGTCCGCGGCGGAGTCCATCGCCAGCGCCTGCCGCCGAACCGTCTCTGCCGTGGCTGCTTCGCGGTAGCCACTAAATCCCAATCGCACGGCAAAACAGAGAATGGACACGCCCAGCAGAGAAAATCGTAAAATCTGCCATTCGGAAGGAAACTGCGCCACTTGCACGAGAACGATCAGCGGAGCCACCGCGAACATCGCATTGTTCAGCGCAACTCCACTTAACGTTCTTTTTCGCGCCGGGACCGCCGGCCGCGTTTCGGTAGTGGGCTGCCAGCGCGCTGCCCAGAATGCCGCACATAGAAACGGAAGTGTCCAACAGAGGTCGAATAGCGTCCCGGTCGGAGACCCGTGGACGGCCTGGCCATATTCGGCCACGGCCATGCCAGCAATAAACACGGAGAGATAAATCGCAAATCCGCAATACAGCTCGCGGACACGCTTTGTCCGCGCGCGCATCATCTGGAAGCACGCCAGCGCCAGGATCGTGCCTACCTCTCCGAACTCCACCCAAAGCCGCCGCACCGTGACTTCGTGTTGCCGAACTGCCTCCGAGGACAGGTAATACAGGCTGAGATAGAGGAAGAAAAAAACGATCGCGATTTGCGTGAAATCCAGGAGAAATTCGGGCTCGAACTCCGAGGAGTCTTTTTCCTGATCAAGAAACAGCACCATGGCAAAGAAAATGCCCTGCACATTGAACATGAATCGCACTGCGGAACCAGGGAACGGTTCGGTGTGCAGGACGAGTTCGTAGTATGCCCACCCGAGATTCGCGACGGCCCAGATGGCCATTCCGCAACCGATCAGCGTCCAGAAAGGCCGTGCCATTCCTCGCGCTCGACGTGCCGCGCCGAAGCACATTGCCGCGGCAAGTGCGCTGGCCCCGACTTCGACGAGATTTGCGAGCAGGTTGCCTACGGGCGTCGGCCCAAGGAGCAGGGCTTGCGCAAGATGAGCGCCGACAATCGTGGCTGCAAGAATTAGAAGCCTTCGGGGCATTCTTGTGCACTCTCTGAGAGTTGGTAACGGATAATCCCTAAACTGCAAGCTTAACCGAATTAATAGACGGAATTCGGCTGGATTCAGGGTACGTGCCCTTGGATATAATGGGCGGCGGAACGGGACGGGGAGGATCCCGAAGTTGCCGCGCGTCGATGGGTGGAACTAAAGCCCGGTTGCATGAAGGCTGCAAAACGAGCTCTGTGAATCTCCTGGAGATTTATTTTGAATCATTCAAATATCTTGTTGGACATCCGGACCTGAAACGAGCACCCTTTAGCGCATCAGGCAGCATCTAACGCTCATGGTCACGTCTCAACCAAGTCCGAGCATTACTCCGCGAGAAATTTTGAGCGCTTGGGGCAAAATCCTCGGCGGCAAAGCGCCGATGCTGTCCATCGAAATTACGCGGGAATGCCCGCTGAGTTGCCCCGGCTGTTACGCTTACGGAGACACCCACCTTGGCAACGGGAAGCTCCTGACGGAACTGAACGATTTTCGCGGAGACGCTCTCGTCCAGGGCGTGCTACAGCTGGTGCGTCAAAATCGGCCGATGCATGTTTCTCTCGTGGGCGGAGAACCGCTTGTCCGCCATCGGGAACTGAGCGCGATCCTGCCTGCTTTGAGCGCTATGAATATCTTCTCGCTGGTCGTCACCAGCGGCATCATTCCGATTCCAGCTCCATGGATGGACCTGCCGCGCGTGCGGGTGGCCATCTCCGTGGACGGCTTGCCCGAGCATCACGACATTCGCCGCAAGCCAGCCACCTACGAGCGGATCTTAAAAAATATTGACGGCCGCAAAGTGAACATCCACTGGGTCATCACGCGTCCGATGCTCGAGCGCCCCGGGTATTTGGAGGAATACGTTTCGTTCTGGAATGCGCGCCCCGAAGTCGATCACGTTTGGGTGAGCTTGTACACCCCTCAAATTGGCGAAGAGAGCGCGGAAAAGCTGACTCCAGAAAACCGTCAGCAGGTCGCCCGCGAACTGCCGCTCCTCGCCAAGAAATATCCGAAATTCCTGATGAACGATGGGGTCGCGCAAGCTTTCCTTCATCCGCCAAACAACCCCAGCGACTGCGTCTTTGCAAAGATGTCGGCAAATTATTCGGCAGACCTGGAAACGCGCGTCGAACCTTGCGTATTCGGAGGGACTCCCAATTGCGCGGAGTGCGGTTGCGCGGCGAGCAGCGGCCTACATTGGATTCGAACCGTGAAGGTCGCCGGTCCGCTGCGCGTCGGCCATTTTGTGGGCGGTTCCGTCGGCGTCGGCTCGCTCGTCAACCGTCTGCGGCGCCATGGAAATAGGCCTTCGCGCTGGGGGTCCAACGGTCCGCAGACCGGCAAGAAAACCGAGCTTGTGCAAATCGCGACATAGGACCACGGAATCCCTCGCCGCGGCATACGTATTGCGATCGACCGAACTACCTGCCCTCAAACGGGTAGCGATCTTGTGATTGAACCGCGGCAGCGACGCGGCGCCGCAATCCGATCGTATCCACGGGGGACCGTTTGCCGAAGCGCTTTAGCACGGCCATCTGCGTGGTGAGCATATCCCCTTCGTGGACGGCGGCGATGGCGCGCTTGGCTTCGTGTTCTACACGCTCCGCCGCGTCGGCGATAAACACTCGCGCCGCGTCGATCATCGTCTGTGTAGCGACTTCGCCCTTCGCCGCGTCTGCTTTTTGTGCACGAAGCAGACAGGACTCCATCGCATACACTTCCATCACGACATTCGAGAGCGCGCCGATTACTTCCTGTTCCTCGGCCAGTTTTTCGCGAAATTTTTGGACTGCGCCGCCCGCCGCTTGCAAAAACATTTTTTTGGCATTGGCGACCACGCGAGATTCCTCGGCCAATACCCCCTCGGGTGCTTCCTCGAACGAAGGCCCAGCGAGGATTTCATCGGCCAGCTTCATGGCCGCCGGAATCAGCGGGAGTTGGCCGCCCATCGCGCGCTTCATCAGCATTTGAATAATCAGCATGCGGTTGATTTCGTTGGTGCCTTCAAAGATGCGGTTGATGCGCGAATCGCGGTAAGCGCGGCAGACGGGATAATCCTCGTGAAAGCCGTAGCCGCCGAACATCTGCACGCCTTCGTCGACGACGTAGTCCAGCATTTCGCTGCCGTAGACTTTCGAGATTGAGCTTTCGATGGCGTATTCCTCGAGCACTTTCATCGTGTTTTGAACTTTATCGCCCGAACCCGCGGCCGCGACCATTGCCGCTTCCATGTTTCCCGCGGAGCGATACACCATCGACTCGACCGCGAAAATCTGGATGGCCATCTCCGCCAGCTTTTCCTTCATCAAGCCGAAATCGCCGATCTGCTTGCCGAACGCTTTTCTCTCTTTCGAATATTTCGAAGCATCCTGCAACACGTGCTTGGATCCGCCGACGCACGACGCGCCCAGCGTAAACCGCCCTGCATTCAAAATGTTGAATGCCACGATGTGGCCGCGGCCGATTTCATGGAGCACGTTTTCCTTGGGCACTTTGCAGTTCTCGAGGAAGATCGGCGTCGTTGAGCTGCCATGAATTCCCATCTTGTGCTCTTCATTTCCCGGCTTGCATCCAGGGAAGGCCCGCTCGACGATGAACGCGGTGAATTTTTCTCCGTTCACTTTCGCGAAGATGACGTAAACATCGGCAAATCCGCCGTTGGTGATCCACATCTTCTGGCCGTTCAATATGTAGTGCGTGCCTTCGGGATTTAATTCCGCGCGCGTCAGCGAGTTTTGCGAATCCGATCCAGCTTGCGGTTCGGAAAGACAGTACGCTCCGATCCATTCGCCCGTGGCCAGCTTCGGCAAGTATTTTTTCTTCTGTTCTTCGTTTCCGAAATAGACGATGGGCAGCGTTCCAATGCCCGAATGCGCGCCAAGCGTGACCGCGAAGCCGCCGTAATTGGAAAGTTTCTCCGTCAGCACGGTCGTCGCTATTTTGTCGAGGCCCGCGCCGCCGTATTGTTCGGGAATTCCTCCGCCCAGCAAACCAACCTCTCCGGCCTTCTTCACGAGCTGCGGCATCAGCCCCGGCTTTTTGTTCTCCAGATCCTTCACCAGCGGCAACACTTCCTTGAGGGAGAATTCTTCTGCCGTCCGCCCGATCAGCTTCTGGTCATCGGTGAGGTCCGCGGGTGTGAAAACCTCCTGTGGAAGCGGAGTGTCGAGCAAAAAGCTGCCGCCTTTCGCGGCTGGTTTGCTAATCGTTGCGGTGGCCATGATGGTCTCCTTGTTGCGCGGCTGCATTCAAGAATCGGCGTTTAATGCGAATAGCCTAGCCAGAAGCTCATCGCAAATAACTATGGCGGATGCCCGAAACCTTGTGAGACAAGCCATTTTACTCTCTGCGAGAAGGCAGGTAAACAGCGTTAACCGAGTGGGTTGACAGCAATGATACAAGCCTGCAGAAACGGCCATGAAGCAGCATAAACCAACGCTGTTAATTGACGATTAATTAGGTCTTGACAAAATAATTAGTCTATTAAAGACTGTGGCCGGTTCTGGAAGCGAGGAGATAGCGCTCGTGCGCATCACCCGAAGTGGCGGTTGGCGAATCCCCGGCGCGCGATCGGCGCAGCCGTCTGGGGCTGCGCCGGAGTCGAGTCTCGGCCTGGTCCGCGAACCAGCCCAGGCGGCCGCCCTGCTTCATCACCCGCTTCGTTTGCGAGTGCTCGCGGCGCTCCTGGAGCCCGACTCCGCCACCGGGGTTGCCCGGCGCATGAACCTGCCCAGGCAAACGGTTAATTATCATGTCCGCGAGCTGGCGCGAGCGCGGCTGCTCGCGCGTGCGGGCCGGCGGCGGCGCCGCCATCTCTTTGAACAATGCTACGTCGCCACTGCGCGCGGCTATCTGCTTTCTCCTGAACTGCTCGGCAATCTCGCCGCCGATCCATCGCAAATCGCTGACACACTTTCGGCGAAATACCTGCTCGGGCTGGCCTCTAAAATGCAGTCCGAGCTCGCTCGTTCCGCGGAGCTCGCTGCGGCAGCAGGGAAGCGGCTCCCGACTCTTTCGATC
Source organism: Candidatus Acidiferrum sp. (assembly GCA_049794595.1). Classification (GTDB taxonomy): domain Bacteria; phylum Acidobacteriota; class Terriglobia; order Acidiferrales; family UBA7541; genus Acidiferrum. The sequence goes on along the minus strand of JBARCY010000391.1, from coordinate 10,939 downwards.
AACTCCGAATTGTGCTTCACCTCGCCTGAACAGCGTGCCGCGTTCACTGAGGAGCTACAGCGGTTCATTATCGACGTCGCCGCAAGGCATAGTTCGCCTTTCGCAAAATTGGATGGTTCGCCCGCGGAAGGCAGGCCGTATCGATTGGTCGTGGGTTGCTATGCAATTCCCCCCGAAAAGCAGGAGCAGTCTCATCCACAAATCGCCAGCAACGCAGGGGGCGCATCATGACGGAAGCAAAGCCAGTCGAACCAGAAAAAAAGAGCGTCGCCTGGAAAGAGAAATTGAAATCGCCGCTCACGGGCGTTTACACCAGCAAACTTGGGCTCGGCGGAAATTCGCTCATCAACGGCTTTTGTTCGCAGGGACCGGTCGGCGATTTCGAAGGATTGCTAGTGATGACCCAGGACCCCAATGAAAAGGCCTATAAATCGAATGTTTTCGAGAACCAGTCCGCTGGCGCGATTGTCGAGACGGGCCAATTTGAAGGCGAGTCTCTCGTTTTCCGCGGGGAGTTCACCGTCGGCAGCGCAAAAGTGAAACTGCGGAACGTCACCCGTCTTGCCGCTCCGGGCAAGCTCGTCAGCGAGCAGTATTTCTCGGCGAACGATGCGCCGGAAGCTTTTTTTGTGCGCGTCGAGGCAACTAAGCGTTAGCCGCAACACGCTGCGTTTGCCGCGCCGCTCTCGCGTTGCTCGACGCGCCCCTGTACGTGGGATGCGCGCGCCATCAGGACGCTGCTATTTCGTGACAGCCGCCCCGGAGTCCTTGAAGGAAATCAGCAGAAAGTTCGACCCTGTCCACAGAAAATCCCCCACTTTGCGGGTCGTCCTCGCGGGTAACCAAAGCACATCTCCAGCATGCAGAAATGCTGCGTGCTGTCCCCCCAGCGAAACATCCAAATTCGCATCGCTCATCGCAATTAGCAGAGCATCTGTCTCCGGAGCGGCCTGCACGTAGTCTTTTCCGCCTCCGACCTTCATCAGCTCCACACGAACTTCGCTGGTTTCGAAACAGGGAACCACCTGCTCGAAGGGAATCTGATCATTTTGTACTGGGATTGCGGTGCTTTGCGGGCACGAACCTAGCGGCCGCGCATCGCCTCCAGCCCCGAGATTGTGCGGCGAGTCCTGGGGATGCGTGAGCACCACCGTGATGTTGTGGAACGCAATTCCCGCATCCGCGCGGACAAGATCAGCAAAGCCGCCCGGCGAGTAGCGCGTTGCCCCATCCTCGAGAGTCACGTGCGTTGGGGGCTTCCCTTCGACCGTATCGACGATGTCCGCTCCCCCGAGCGTTACATAGATGAATGGCAGATTGTGCCGATGCAAGAGAGTAGCATCCAGCGGCGGCACGGTCATGTTGTAGACCCGCACATACCCATTCTGAAAAATGTGGGCGTAATGCGGCTCATCCGCAACAGAGAGGGCGCCTTCCGTTTTGATCGGGCTTTGCGTATCGATCTGAATGTCTTTCGTTACACTCGAAGGCTGTGCCGTCGGAGTTTGCGCCGCAGCGGCGGGCGACAACAGCAGAGCGAGAGCTGGCAGCACGGAAATTTTCATCGCAACGCATTCCAGTGACGCACACACAGTACTGGCAAGTTAAACGCTTCCCAGGCCGGAAACGTTACATTGAGGTTGAACTTTCTGTCAAAGCAAAGGAAGTCTTAGAGGCGCTCCAAAATGCCCGCCGCTCCCATGCCGCCGCCAATGCACATGGTCACCATTCCGTAACGAGCATTGCGCCGCTCCAATTCGCGCAGGATCGTCGCCGTAAGTTTCGCTCCGGTGCATCCCAGCGGATGCCCGAGAGCAATCGCGCCGCCATTCGGATTTACGAGCGCAGGATCGAGCCGCGCTTGCTGAATCACCGCCAGCGATTGCGCCGCGAACGCTTCGTTCAATTCGAACACCGCGATGTCGTTCAGGGTGAGCCCGGCCAGCTTCAGGGCCTTCGGAATCGCCGCCACCGGCCCGATCCCAAACTCTTCCGGCAGGACGCCAGCTGTGGCATACGCCACGAAACGCGCCATCGGTTTCAGCCCCAAAGCTTTCGCACGCTCCGCGCTCATTACTACGGCCGCCGCCGCTCCATCGCTCATCTGCGAACTGTTGCCGGCCGTGACCGTGCCTTTCACATGAAAGGCAGGTTTCAGCTTCGCCAAGGCCTCCATCGACGTGTCGGCACGCGGCCCTTCGTCCGTATCAAACGTAAAAGTCTGCGTCGTTGCCTTCGGCGCCGTCTTTGATTTCACAGTTCCCACAGCGCCACCTGCGCCAGCTCCATTCGCGCTCGCCAGCGCAGTAATTTTCACTTCCACAGCCACCGTTTCTTCCTTGAACCTGCCCGCTGCAATCGCCGCCAGCGCCTTCTTGTGCGATTCCACTGAAAACTGGTCCGCTTGCTCGCGCGTAATCCCAAACTTTCGCGCAATATGTTCCGTTCCCAGTCCCATGTTGATGTAGGTATCGGGACTGTGATCCACCAGCCACGGATTCGGCGAAACTTTATTTCCTCCCATCGGCACCATGGTCATCGATTCCGTTCCGCCGGCTACAATCACCTGCGCCGAGCCTCCGCGAATCCTCTCCGCCGCAATGGCAATCGCCTGCAGTCCCGAGGAACAAAAGCGATTGATGGTCATCGCCGATGTTTCAATCGGCAGCCCCGCGCGCAGCGCCGCGATCCGCGCTACGTTCATCCCCTGCTCGCCTTCCGGCATCGCGCAGCCCAGAATCACGTCGTCAATTTCTTTCGCGTCCAGCCCTGGCACTCGCGCCAAGGTTTCTTTGATCGCCACTGCCGCCAAATCATCAGGCCGCGTCGCCCGCAACGATCCCTTGAACGCTTTTCCCACCGGCGTTCGAACCGCGGAAACAATCACTGCTTCAGCCATAGCAACCTCGCAATCTGGAAGTCCTATTTATTGTTGAGCGAGCCATGAGGAAAAGCAAATCACTGCACTCCCCGCCGGTACTACTGCTTCCGACGAGTGCGACGCTTGCGCGAAGGATTATTCGTGCCGGAGAGCGATCATGGGATCGACGCGCATGGCGCGCCGCGCAGGGATGTAACACGCCGCGACAGCCACAATGATCAATAGCACGGCGACGCCGGCAAATGTCAGCGGGTCATGCGCGCTGACGCCGAAGAGTTGGTTGGACATGAGGCGTGTGAGTCCCAACGCGGCCGCGATGCCGACCGTCACGCCGATCAGCGCCATCCTCGCGCCTTGCCCGATCACCAGCCGCATCACTTCACCATGCTGCGCCCCCAGTGCCATACGCACTCCGATTTCGTGGGTTCGCTGTCCGACCAGATACGAAATCACGCCGTAGATTCCGACGCACGCCAGCACCAACGCGAGCGCCGCAAAGGCTCCGAGCAGAATCATCGAGAGCCTGCGAGCGGCAAACGAATTGGAGACGACTTCGTCCATCGTTTGGACGTTGTAAACCACTTCGCGAGAATCGATTTCCGCGACGGCGCGGCGAACGTCGCCCATGACCGCTCTCGGATCGCCTTCGGTGCGCAGCACGACGGCCACAGCATCGGCCGCGAGCGGCATCAGCTTCTCGGGAAGCTGCATGAAGGGATAGTCGAACTGCGCCTCGATAGCCGATTTCGCATCGGCATCGAGCCCCCACTGCTTGACGTGCCCGACCACGCCTACGATCTCGGCTTGCACGCTGAAGCCTTCGATATGAAGATGCTTGCCGACGGGATTTTCGTCAGGGAAATAGGTGCGCGCGAAAACGTCATCAATATCCACCACCACCGGCGCATGCTCGTCGTCCTGCGCCGTGATAAAGCGGCCGCGCTCGAGTATGACTCCCATGGCGCGTTGGAAGCCGGCTTCCACTAGATAAAACATCGCTTGCGGCATCTCTTGGAAATTCGCGGGCTTGGGCTGGCCCTCGATCCAGAAAGGCAAAGACGAGTTGTGAATCATCGGGCGCGAGCCAAGGGTCACGGAAACAGCTTGCACCCCGGGAATGCTCTGCATTTTGTCGTCGAACTGACGCAGGCGGGCGCGCGTTTCGGCGGAGGTGGTTGTGGGCGAAGACGGCAGCGACAGAGTGAACGTGATCGCCTGGCTGGGATTGAAGCCGGGATTGACGCGCCAAAGCGCCGCCAAGCTACGAACCATCAGTCCCGCGCCGACAAGCAAAACCAGGGCCATGGCAACTTCGACGGCCACGAAAACCCCTTGTAGCCGGTGGCGCACACCGCTCGCGCCGCGTCCGCTCTCCTTGAGTATCTCCTGTAAATCCACGCGCGCTGTTTTCAGCGCGGGCGCGAGCCCAAAAACAATTCCGGCAAACAGAGAGAGCGCCATTGAAAAGAGCAGGACGCGTGAGTCGAGCGACACTTCGCTAGCGCGCGGCAAGGCTCCCGGCAAAGTGCCGAGCACCGCTTTGGTGCCCCAAACGGCGAGCAGGAGTCCCAGCGCCCCGCCCAAGCCCGCAAGGACAATGCTTTCGGTGAGAAGTTGGCGAATGACGCGAGCGCGGCCTGCTCCCATCGCCGCGCGAATCGCGAATTCGTGCGAGCGGCCCATCGCGCGCGCCAGAAGAAGATTGGCGACGTTCGCGCACGCAATCAGCAGCAAGAAACCAACAGCCGCCAGAAGCACGATCAGAAATGGCTGGACATTGCCGACGATGTCTTCCTTCATGGCAACGACGGTGGTTTCCACGGCCTGATCGGCCTCCGGATATGCTGCCGCGAGATTTTGCGCGATGCCGTCCATATCGGCTTTCGCCTGGGCCAGCGTTACTCCCGTCTTCAGCCGCCCGATCGCGTGCGAGCTCACGTCCACGCGCCGGTCGCGAAAATTCGCATCGTTCCATTGGCCGATGGGGGTATAGACATCGCGGTCGTGCCCGTAAAAAGTAAAGCCCGCTGGAACCACGCCGACGATCGTGTACGACGTGCCGTTCAGGATGATCGCCTTTCCGATGATTTCCATCGACGAGCCGAATTGGCGCTTCCAGAATCCTCCGCCCAAAATAATGACCGGCGCGGCGCCCGTGTGATCGTCGTCGGAGCGGAACGTGCGGCCGAGAACAGGCGTGACGCCCAGCGTCGAAAAAAAGTCCGCCGAGATCATGTAGCCGGTCAGCCGTTCTCCTTCGCCCTTGCCGATGAAGTTGTAATCCTGATTGCGATAGATGGCCATCGACGAAAATGTCTGCGTATCACGCTGCCAATCGAGGAAATTCAAGTAGGAAACCGGCGCGTGATCTACTCCAGGAGTCTTTCCGTAAAGCGCGACGAGCTGGCCGGAGTGTGGGTACGCCAGGGGATTGAGCAGCACGCCATTGACAACGGAAAATAGAGCCGTGTTCGCGCCAATGCCCAACGCCAGCGTCAAAATCGCAATCGCCGTGAATCCTGGCGCCTTCGCCAGCATCCGCAGCCCGTAACGCAAATCCTGAAAAAACGTTTCCATGCGGCCTCCCAGCTATCCGCCAACCGCAAAGTCGGCCAATCCTACCGCAAGAAACTTGTGTCACTCCAGCTTTGTCAATGGAGCCCCAAGCACGTCCCGGCATTATAAGTGGGACAGGCTCTAGCCCGGCTCTAGATTCTTAGCGAATTATCCACGCCTCAGCCACATTCGCTGTCACTTCTTGATCGCCGCGCCCTTCCGCGGAATGAAGATCGTGGCAGGTGGCGTAATCTTGTCCACCTGCGAAAAATTCCCCTCGTTCAACGCGATCCCGACTCGTCCTCGCGAATCGACGTACAGCAGGGGCTCTCCCACAGGAACATCCATAAACGTGCGCTCGTAGGGCACGCTAAACGGCTTCTTATTCAGCTGCACGATGATTTTATCTCCGACTTCGTAACCCAGTTTCTTTAATTCGTCGCCGGATATGTCCGTGATCAACGAACCGAACGGATCATCCAATCCAATAATATCGCCCGCGATTCCGTTCTCTGACGTCACCGATGTTTTCCCTGTGAGCTGAACGAGCTGTGGAACCACCGGCCCCGCCAGCGCGAAGTCCCAACCCTCGGCGAGATGCGCCGCCGCCGGCGAAAAAATATCCCGCCCATGAAATGTTGAAGAAACCTGTGGTTGCAGCATCCAAGCCGTGTTCGTGATTTCTCGCGCGGAGTCCAATCCGTCCCGCTCAATCACCGGCGTGATCAATCCATTGTCCGGCACAACAAAATACTGCCCCTTCTTCGATTTCACGATCACCGCTTTGCGCGATGTCCCCACTCCCGGATCGACGACCGCAAGAAAAATCGTGCCTGCAGGATAGTACGGCGTCACGCCAGCCAAGAATCGCGCGGCTTCATCGATCTGGTAGGGTGTCACCTGGTGCGTGACGTCCATCAACCGCGCATCCGGCGCGATGCCCGCAATCACCGCCTTGCAGATTGCCACCGCATCGTTCGCCGTACCGAAGTCCGTCATGAACACAATCATCGGTCGCGCAGGTGTTCCCGGTTGTCCAGCAGCCCCCTTTTCGGCAGGCGCCTTGCCGCATGCACAAAACAGAAGCGCGCCAGCAAGTAAGAAAAATGTGAAAAGGCGAGTTCGCAACGCCATCAAATCTCCCAGGGTCAAATATTTTTTGTAAAGCCGGCGAAAATCAAGCAGGTTTCACCTAAATAGACGGCTGGACACAACCGGCATAGGGTCCAGGCAGCGACCAGTCGCCCACGAGACGACGGACAACCCTGTAGCCCGTTTATTGCATAAGATGCGACGAAGTATACAGGAAGCCGGAAAGCACTGTCTTTCGGTTTCGATGCCGCGCCGGTGTTTGTAGCTGCCCGACATCACATGCTTAACATTCCCGTGCCCAACAATCTCGTAGGGATTCCCCCTGATCTCCATTAGAATACTTTCACTTCGTAAGAGAAGTTACGCAAGAGAGAGCAGCCGTCCGCGCCGAGAGAAGGCCCAGCCGCATTGCGTAAGTGAACTCGAATAAGAGGAGAAAAAAGTGCTTCGAAGCTTTTTTGTAGGTGTGTTTTTGTGCGTTTTCGCAACGGCTTTACGTGCCGATCAGGTCACACTAAAGAATGGCGACCGGCTAACCGGAACCATTGTCAAGTCCGACGCCAAGACTCTGCTCATCAAGACCGATCTTGCCGGCGACGTAAACATCCAATGGGACGCCGTCACTTCCATCGTTTCCACGCAAACCTTGCATCTTGCTCTCAAGGATGGCCAAACCATTGTCGGGACTGTGACTACCAGCGACGGCAAGTTTGAAGTCGCCACCAAAGATACCGGCATGGTCGACGCCTCCAAGGACACCGTCATCGATGTCCGCGACGATGCCGAGCAAAAGGCCTACGATGATCAAATCGAGCGATTGCGCCATCCGCATCTCACCGACTTCTGGGGTGGCCTCCTGGATACCGGCCTCAGCCTCACTCGCGGCAATTCCGATTCGCTCACCTACTCGCTCTCCGGCAAAGCCGCCCGCACGACCGAGGAAGACAAAATCTCTGTCTACACCACCGCCATCTACAGTGACAGCACCATCAACGGCGTCAGCTCCACCACCGCTCACGCCATTCGCGGCGGAGTTCGCGGCGATCTAAACGTCAGCGACAAACTGTTCGTCTTCGGCTTCACGGATTTCGAGTACGACCAGTTCCAGGATCTGGATTTGCGCAACGTCGTTGGCGGCGGCCTCGGCTATCACGTCATCAAAACTAAATCCACCACCTTCGACGTATTTGCCGGCGGCGACTTTGACCAGGATTTCTTCGGCGCCATCGCGGCTACAGCAACGGCTCCCGCCACGCCTTCCGTTACCCGCAAAAACGGAGAAGTCGACCTCGGCGAAACCTTCAACGCCAAGCTCAACAGCCGGACGACCATCACGGAACAATTCAGCCTCTTTCCCAACGTTTCGACCACCGGCAGCTACCGCTTCCAGTTCGACGCCACTGCGGCCACCAAGCTGAAAAACTGGCTCAGTTGGCAAGTCACGTACAGCGATCGTTTCCTCAGCGATCCTCTGCCTGGTTTCAAGACCAACGACCTGTTACTTTCCACAGGAGTTCGTTTGACATTCGGCAAAGGCGTGCTTTAATGGCGCCGTACTCACCCCGTATTAACTCATCGTTTTCTATAGGAGGCACTTCATGGGCTTGATTGCTTGGATCATCGTCGGACTCATCGCCGGCTGGCTGGCAGGGCTCGTCATGAAAGGCGGCGGTTACGGGGTCCTCGTCGACATCATTCTCGGCATCCTCGGCGGGATTGTGGGTGGCTGGGTTTTCGGCCTTCTCCACATCTGGCCCGCCGGTGGAATGATCGGCTCCATCATCGTCGCCTTTGTCGGCGCTGTCATCCTCGTTTGGATTACCCGTCTTCTGAAAAGAGCCTAGCGCTTCGTTTACGCGGCGAACCAATCGCGCTGTCGGGGTCCACCAACCCCCAGCGCGATTCTCTTTTCTTGATCAGCCTCCCACCCATGAAAAGGACTCTTTTTCAGCCTTCCATTGGCCCCATCCTGCCCAATTTTGATACGAATTAGCCCCAGCCATCACCATTTAGAGAGCCAAAAACCCCTGTCCATACGGTCAGGTTGCCAAGAGCAAGTACAGGGAAAAACAGGCGAAAACAGGAGCGAAAGGTTAGATGGATATAATTCACTGATAACAGACGACTTACATCGTTTCAAAGCGGGTCATAGGAGTACCAGAAGCCTGGTTTGGGTCCCAAAATGTGCCTTCCGTACCATCGCGTTTAGGACAGGTCTGCTGTCAAATGGGACAGGTGCAAAGAGCTGGACCAAAAGACAGGGCTCGCGCATCAAAGTACAGGTGAAAGAAGTAAGCGGTAAACACGCGACAAGCTCGTAGTTGTTGGAACAAATGGGGACTGAGATCAGAGGAAAGATGAACACCAAAGACAGCAATCGGAAATGGATGTGGTGGTTTCTGGGGGTTGTGCTCGCGCTGCAGCTGTATTTTGTGCGTGAGTTGCTGGCGGCTTTTGCCATCTTTGCCGTCGGATTTGCGGCCATCGCGTTTGTGGTGGTCAGCCTATACATGATGCAAAAGGTTTGGGAAACAGGCGTCCAGCGCGTTGCAGACAGCCGGCACCCCGTAGTCGATATGGCGCGGCGCGGTGTTAACGCCGTGGAAGACATGGCCCGTCGGCCGCTCCGCCGCCCGGGTTCAGCTGCGGCACGCTAAGCCGCTAACAGGTTTCTGGTTTTTGCCAGAGCACACGCGGAATTGCGCAACCTGCCTCCTTCAGGATTGACGCAGCTGTCCGCATCAGTAACAAAAGAAAGGGGCCAGCCGTCCTGAGAGAGCGGCTGGCCCTCTTCTTTTCATGTCGCCCGTCCACGGAAGCAGGTAAGTCATCCGTCTGCCGAAGCCCCGAGCTACAGCACCGAGCTTTGACAGGCCCTGGCGGTCGCAAAAAAGGGCTTGACATGGAAACTTGTGGTGCCGTATTTAACCAGTAGGTTAAATACGACATGACTTCTGATCGACTTTCTTCCACGTTTGCCGCACTTGCAGATCCCACACGCCGCGCCATTCTCGCTCATCTGATGTCCGGCGAAGCCTCGGTCGGCGAGCTTTCCGAACCCTTTGAAATAAGCATGGCTGCTATCTCGAAGCACCTAAAAGTGCTTGAACACGCAGGACTTATTACGCGTGGTCGCGCCGCTCAATGGCGCCCTTGTCGTATCCACCCTGCCCCACTCAAGGAGGTTGCCGACTGGGTCGAGAACTATCGCATGGCGTGGGAGCAAAGGCTCGACCGCTTGCACGATTACCTGCTCGAACTCAAGGCCAAGGAGAAGAAGAAGTGACTGACACAACGAGCAGTTCCGCCGCAGGCGCCGCCAGACAAGAACTCTTTCTCACGCGCATCCTCGGGGCTCCGCGCAACCTGGTTTTCAAGGCCTGGACCGATAAAGAGCACGTGGCGCGGTGGTGGGGGCCACGAGGCTTCACCAACCCCGTGTGCGAATTGGACTTCCGCCCGGGCGGGCTCATCCGCATCGATATGCGCGGACCGGACGGTGTGGTCTATCCAATGAAGGGTGTGTTTCACGAAATCGTCGAACCGGAACGCCTGGTCTTCACTAGCACGGCGCTGGAGGACGAGCACGGCAAATCCCTCTTCGAAATTCTCAACACGATTACTTTCGAGGATTTCCACGGCATCACGAAGCTCACACTACACGCCAAGCTCGTTACTCGCGACATCAACATGACTTCTCAAATGGCGGCGGCTCTCGCGGGCATGGAGCAGGGCTGGAGCGAAAGCCTCTACCGTCTGGCAGATCATCTGGATAAATGAGTTCGTCCGGCGTCAGTTAATCGGGGAGCGGGCCATGCGCATTTGCCCATTTTTCGCGAACGGAAGCAATGATCTTCTCTTTGTCGTTGCGCATCGCCTGGACCAGCGCCTGGTTGCCGGTTTCTTCATGCCGCGCGGCCCACAGAACCATCTCGGCAAGCACGGGCGCAAGATCGATGCCTTTGGACGTCAGCGCGTAGAGCACTTTTCGGCCGTCGGAGGTGTCGCGTTCCATGGCGATAATTCCGCAGGATTCGAGCCTGCGCAACCGGTCCGTCAAGATGTTGCTGGCGATTTTTTCGTCCGAGTGCAGAAATTCCTTGAAGGTGCGGTATCCCCGCAGCATCATGTCGCGAAGTATCAAGAGCGACCAACGGTCTCCCAGCATTTCGACGGAAGCGTTCAGCGGACAGCCGGAGCGGCGCTTGGGCGCGGCCCTCTTTTTGGGCATGCCGGAATGCTAACTCTTTTCACTTGCAATATGCAAGTGACCAAGTAAGATGGGCCAAGCTAGTTTGACGGATCGATCGCGGAAGCCAGGCTGCCACATTCCAGGTAAGGCGTGAACTGGCGGAGAAAGAATTGCAGCACTCAAGCGGAAACGAAAGTTGAAACGGCGCGTCATAAATA
>JBARCY010000390.1:0-2890 GCA_049794595.1 Candidatus Acidiferrum sp. | reverse complement strand
AGAGCCCATCGATGAACTCTTTTAATCACTATGCCTACGGCGCGATTGGCGATTGGATGTATCGCGTGGTCGCAGGCATCGAACTCGATGAGTCCGTTCCGGGCTACAAACACATCTTCTTACAACCGCATCCCGGCGGCGGATTGACCCACGCCAGCGCCTCCGTCGATAGCATGTACGGCCGCGTGTCCTCGGGCTGGGCGATTGCCGATGGCAAGTTGACCGTCACGATCGAAGTGCCCGCGAACACGACTGCCACAGTGCGCTTGCCCAATGCGAAGCCGGAAGAAGTGAGCGAAAGTGCAAAACCGCTCGCGGGCCGCACGGACATTTCGCATCTGCGACAGGCAGGGGACGCCACAGTGTTTGACGTTGGCTCAGGAAAGTATATTTTCGAGAGCGCGTACTCCGGAACGAAATAGAAGTGCCAAGCGCGTCAGGCTGGAGAGTTGAAAGCGAGAGAGTGACAACCTGCAGAAACGGAAAAATCGCTAACCTAGGCAAGCCCGAGATGCGCGAGCTGATAATGCCCTTTGGAAATGACTTGATCGTCGTCGATCCACACGTCGCAGTTGCGAGTCAGCACGTCGACATGCGTTTTCGATTTCCAGTCAGCGTGCGTCTGGCTCCCATACGGATCGCCGAAGGCGATGTGCACGCCCGGAAATTTCTCATCCTGCAGAAGAACGCCGATCATCGAAGATAAGCCGAGGTTGGTACCAAAAGCGAGTTCACCCACGCGGTCGCTGTTTTCGTCGGTGTGGCAGTATTGCCAGAATTCTTCTTCGAGGTCTTTGCGAGCGCAATCAACACCGGTCAGTCGCGCGCCCTCGATCTTCAGCACCAGCGGCGTCGTTTGCAGATCGCCGTACTTGCCGTTGAAATGGTCGCCGGCCGTAGCGTCGCAGACAAACGTCCCGTCCACCGTTGCCGGCGTCGTGAAAACTTCTCCAGCCGGCAAGTTGGACCAGTAGCGCGGACTGATCAGTCCGCTGGTCTTTACCCAGTCGAGACCGCGATCGAAATGCGCGGCGAAAGAAGTACCCGCTTCAGTTTTTACAGTGAGCGTTTCGGCGCGCAGCATGCGTTCGCGCAACTTATCGCTTAACCGATCCACCATGCGGTAATCGGCGCGCATGCCTAGCTGCATGATTTCGGGCGTGACGCCGACCATGTGCGCGTAGCGAATCTGGCGCCGCTCGACGACGCGAACAATCGCCATGCGCGCGCCGAGTTCGCCCGGCTGCGGCGTCATGCACATCACACCCGCGTCGGCGGTCTCAAGCGCCTGCAGAACAGCAGGCGGCGCCACGGTCATGGGGCGGGGGCCAAAATCCTCCAAAAGCAATCCGGTGTATTGCGCATGCCGGTCTTCAATGGCGGCCGCAATACTTGCGGCGACAGAGCGGCTGGCCTCGTCAGCGATGAGAGTGACGTTCTCGCCCGGCCGCACACTGAGACAAGTTTCCACGGCGTTTCGTGCGCCGGGCATCAACTGCGGTTCTGGCAGGCCAAAGTACATCTATCTATCTTATCAATTCTCGCCAAAGTCTCCAGCTGCTCATCCTATGCGAAACTCCTCGAGAGTAAACCCAGCGTCTTTGAGAATACGGAAGAACAGTCCTCTAGGCAGATCCTTGCCGCGGTGGATAGGCACTGTGAGAGTTTTTCGCTCCGGGTGTTTCAATATCAGATGAGACCCTGCCTGTCGCGCCTCGATGTAACCGTGGGCGCACAAGAAGCGAACTAATTCGCGAGCGTTAGGCATGCCTCATCGGTTGTCATTCGATGGCGATGGAGACGGTTTCGGAGTAGATGGTGCGGGCGGCGGGAATCGGTTTGCCATCTTTCTTGCACTCGAGGATGTAGAGACGAATTCCCTCCAGCATGCTGGTCTTTGCTTCCTCGATGGAGTCGCCAAGGCCATAAACGCCGGGCAAATCTTCGCTGTAGGCGTAGTACTGCCCATCCTCTTTTTCAATCGAGATTGGATAAGTGTAGTGGGTCACTAAGATAAATCCTAACTGGCAAAGAGTGGCGAATCAAGGTATTGCTGTTCGCTCCAGTTACCCGGCGGCAATTCGCGGCGAAACACGGAAGGCGGGGACTTGGCCGCCGCCGCTGGTTACGTTGGCCAGGCCCGTGGCGCTCAGGCGGGTGAGAAAGCCGGCGACTTTTCCGCGGAAGAGATACGGCGCGAAATCGACGAGCATGTCGCGGTAATCGACCTTGCCGATTTGGGCGATGTACGGAAATACTTCGCGGCGGATAGGAATGCGTTCCTGAACAATCCAGACGCCATTTTTTGCAGAGAGGGCGCGGCCGATCGCGGCGTCCCAATCGGCTTCGCTGGTTTCCCAGCCGAGAGTTACGCCGGAGCCGCCGTATTCGTCGCTGGGTTTGAGGACGAGATTCTCGCGCTCCTTCTCGATGAAGGCCAGAAGCTCGATAGTCTGACCATAGCGAGCGGTTTTCACGTCGGCGACGACGCGGGTCCAGGGAATATGGCGGCGAATGAGTTCGCGTTCGTCGTGGGAAAAGAGCGCGCCATTTTGTTCGTCCGTGAGGACAGCAAAAAAGGCTTTCACGTGAGGAATTTTGCAACGGAAAGTGTTGGCCACGCAGACGGCGTTGGCCGTGTAGGCTTTGACGAGAGCCGCGCACTCCGCGGGCTTTGTCACGATGTCATTGATCAGGATGCGGCGGTAAAGCAGATCGATTTTCTTGCCGTGGGTGAAAAGCCGCTGGCCATCGAAGCGGAGTTCGCGCGGGTCGGCAATCACCGTGGGCACACCCATTTTTTCGAAGCGCGCTTTCAGAATCTCGAACTCGCTCCACGTGGGAACTTCCTCCCAATCCACGATGGCGATCCGCGGCGGGCTCGAAGAAC